>CAYJFO010000001.1:0-70795 GCA_964369645.1 uncultured Oscillospiraceae bacterium
GTTCAAGATTAATAATTAGATCAACCCGTTCGGAAACTTTAACCGAACCCATTCCAAAGATCCTTCTAACGTTTATAATACCTATGCCGCGAAGTTCGACAAAATGCCTTATGTTTTCGGGGGCTTGTCCCACAATAGTTCTATTTGAAACTTTTCGAAGCTCAACCGCGTCGTCCGCCACAAGACGGTGTCCCCTTTTAACAAGTTCTATTGCTGTTTCGCTTTTACCGATTCCGCTTTCTCCGTTAATTAGTATGCCCTCTCCGTAAACTTCTACTAAAACTCCGTGGCGCGTAATCCTCGGAGCCAGTTCTACGTTCAAAAAAGATATTGCGTCGGACAAAAACCTCGAGGTTGTCTCGCTTGTTGTCAAGATTGGAACTTCGCATTCCTTCGCAAGCTCCAACATCTCTTCGGGCACAGTGTTGCCCCTTGTCAAAACAACCGCAGGCGGGTGACACTCACGGATTAAAAGGTCTATTCCTTTCATTCTTGCTTGTTTGTCGCGATGGTTAAGATATGATATCTCGGTCATTCCGCAAACTTGAACCCTTTCCGGCTCAAGATGTTCTTTGTATCCGCTAAGCAAAAGTCCTGTTCTGTTGACGTCCGACGTCGTTATCGACATTTCGCTTGCGTTGTTTGGAAGATACATCGGGGTCAAGTGAAGATCGCTAATAAATTTTTCGAGTGGAACGCTATATTTACCCATTGTTTTCTCCTTAATTTTAATTGTTATTTATGTTCGGGATCTAAATCAAAATTAGATTTAGATTTAATATTGTTTTTATATTCGTCTCTGACAGCTTGTTTATTCTTTTTATCCTTATACATCATCTCGTCAGCCACAAGTAACACCTTGTCAAACGTGTCGCCATCGTTTGGATATATTGCATAACCTATGCTTGTTTCAATCTCAACCGTGATATCATCGATCTTAAACTTGGGCAACACCGACCATTCAAGTCGAGCAACTAAGTTAATTATTTCGTTTGTATCTACTGTATCTTTAACAATAATAATAAATTCATCGCCGCCTATGCGAATAAACATATCCTTTTCACGCACTATCTGTTTAATTCGTTTGGTGAAATAAACCAAAAGTCTGTCACCAACTTCGTGGCCATATATATCATTAATCTCTTTAAATTTATCAAGATCAAGATACAACACCGCGTATCTATCCGTGCTGCTATTTAATTGTTCTAAGATAGCATCAAGTTTTTTGCGGTTGTATATTTCGGTTAATTGGTCTTTGAAAACCTCTTCATTAAGCAAAACTATTTGATTTTCTTTTCTAATGTAATAATATCCAACACCACCCATTAAAATCAACATAGGAATCAAAATTACATACCAAAACTCGTCTAAAAACGTTCTAAAAAGATATTTCGGGTTAAACTCTGCCATCGCGGAAAGTTCAATATCCTTTATCATTCCGTCCGAAATATTATAAAGCACAGTTTCAAAAGCAGGCATAACCTCTTGTTCAATATCTTTCGAAACTAATATTTTAAGCGGAAACTGCATACTTGAACCATAAACATAATTGTCGTTTTTCCCAATTGCGGTTATCACAAACTCAAACAATGTTTCGCAAAAGATAAGTGTATCAATTTTTCCGGTTTGGTATGCAACAAGACTTTGTTCAAAGCTGTCAAATTTAATTATTTCAGCATCGGGAAATTCTTTGTAAACTTCATTGTAGTCAAACGAAACGTAATGTGATATCCCTATTTTTTCAGCCGAGTCTCTCGCTTCCTTTTCTATAGAATGTTCAGAAATATACACCATATCGATATAGTGGAAGCTGTTTGAAAAGATATAATCTTGATAGAAGTCTTCTGGGGTTCCGGCAACCGACAAAACTATATCAAAATCATTTTTCTCGCTCAAATGATCATACGCTTGGTATTCGACATCAAATCCATATTGCCCAGCGAGATGGTTAAAGATATCAATGCATATACCATCGGCTTGTCCAGCATCGTTTGTAAAATGGTATGGTTGAAAATCGTTTAAATACCCAACCTTGAACTTAGAATTTACCAAACTTTCTTGTTCTTTACTGCTTAAACCTCTTGAAAACAAAGGATGGTTTTCGCCAAAATAACTATCATACAGATTGTATAAGCTTATTGCGCTACATTGGGATGTATTTTCAATCGCTGCGTCAAGCCGTGCAATCAGTTGTTGGTCACCACTTATCGAAGAAAAAAGCATCTCTTCATATCCAAGATTTAAAACAAGTTGAAAACCGGTTGTAACATTGTTGTTTAAAGAAGACACCAAAAAGAAATCGGCTTGTTTTGTAGTATAATCAAAACTAGTTCCGTATGTATATTTAAACTCAAAATTGTTTTTGTCTGCATATTCTTCAAAAAGCGAATTCGCAATGTTTCCGCTAAACGTTGCAACCGTTTTTCCCTCAAACGCCAAAGGGTCGGCATAGTTTAGTGCTTGTTCATCCCTTGCAACAACCATAATGCGCATTAGGCCAATAGAATTTTCGGTGTACAGATAGTTTTTATCTGGATCATCAACCAGATACGTTGGACCATAGATATCAAATTCTTGATTGTCAACGGCATCAAAAAAATTGTCCGGACTATATTCGATAAATTCAAATTTTAAGTCAGAATAATACTCGGTATTTTTCAAGTAGTCATAACCATAACCAATTGTAGACGACGAAGTTGGGTCGTTTATCATTCCATAATTTTTAACATAACCGACCTTAATAACTTGATCGTCTGAAAAATTTTGCGCACTGGCAACCGACATAGACAAAAAGACAGAAATTGCAATTATTGTAACAAAAACAGATACTTTTTTAAGCAAAATTTCAATCCCCACAAATTTATAATAAAATTAAAATCATTGAATGTTATTATATCATTATTTAAATATAAGTATCAATAATAATTTTTGAATATTCAAGCTTTATAATGTTAATATTTGTATCATTATTTTGTATTTAAACCCAGCTATGCGGATTTTCTGTTTACAGATATTTTAAAGGGTTATTTAACGTATTTTCTTTTTTCTCTTTCTCCGCCAATAAAAAAGCACCCTTTGTAGAGTGCTTTTTTATACTTTCTTTATGGTATTCGCTTTTCTGCGGAAAAGCCACGCCGGTTAAAACAGTCCACCGGGCTGTTTTCAAGAGCCGGCTTGCGAACCCTTTTTCTCTTTTACGCCAATAAAAAAACACCCTTAACTGGGTGCTTTTTTATTGGCGGAGAAAGAGGGATTCGAACCCTCGCGGCAGTTACCCACCCTACGCCCTTAGCAGGGGCGCCTCTTCGACCAAGCTTGAGTATTTCTCCACGGTCAAAGTCATTCGATTTATTTTTTTTTCACAGTAAGAGTATTATATCAAAAAACGCATATAAACACAACAGTTTTTTTATAAAAAATTATTTTTTTTTAAAACGTCATCGTGTCTAGATATTCTTGATATCGTTGTTGGATTATCCTATTACTTTCTATCTCAATAAGTTTCATCTCAAAATCCCTAAGCTCTTTGTGTCGCAAGACGTCAAGAATTAGTCCGGCAAAAAAAGATTGGATAGCCGCAAGCGCAAGGAATCCACTCGCAATCAATGTCGGAAACTTTGGAACTAAACCTGTTTTTACATACTCGATTAAAACAGGGGTAAAAAATGCCACCGCTACAACAAGCATAACAAAAGCTATCAATCCGAAAAAAGCTAACGGTCGATAGTTTTTATATAAGTTGCCGATAGTTTTCAAGACCTTAATCCCGTCCGAAACGGTATTAAGTTTAGATTCGCTACCCTGTGGCCTGTCGCGATAGTCAACTATTATATTTTCTATATTCATATTTTTGTCAACCGCGTGTATCGTCATCTCGGTTTCTATTTCAAACCCTTTTGAAATAACGGGAAACGACTTAACAAATTGATAGCTAAACCCACGATACCCCGTCATAACATCTTTAATTTCGTTGTTAAATAGTTTATTGATAAACTGTCTAACAGCTTTGTTCCCCGAATTGTGGAACAGACGCTTGTTTTCGGTGAAATAGGTAGACGAAAGCCGGTCAGCTATTACCATGTCAATTTGTTTTTCCAACACCAACTCGACTATTTTGGGCGCATTCTCTGCGGGATATGTGTCGTCACCGTCTATCATTATGTAACATTCTGCGTTAATCTCACGAAACATTCTGCGAATAACATTGCCTTTGCCTTGTAAACGCTCGAATCGAACAACCGCGCCCGCTTCTTTCGCTATTTTAGCCGAATCGTCGGTCGAGTTGTTGTCATATACATAAACAGTCGCAGACGGCAACGCCGCCATGCAGTCGCCGACAACTTTTGCAATCGTCTTTTCTTCGTTATAACAAGGTATTAAAACCGCAACTTTATCCATTATAATGATAGTCCTTTCTTTGGTGTGAAACATTGTTTCACATTAGCCCCAACATTTTGGCACATTTTATCAAGGTTAATTTAAGTTACAATAGTTGAAATTACAAAACTTCTAGTATAAAAACTAATCAAATATACTAACACTAACCGACTTATTTATCCTTTTCAATTTCCTTTTTGTCAATGTCGATACCAACATCTTTTGCAACCTTTTCAAGGTCGTCCGACGCCTTGTCAAGCGTCTCAACATATTCTTTTGCCGCCTTTTCTATCTTCTCTTGATTCTCTTTTTCAAGCTGTTTTTGCTGTTGTTCTCTTTGCTTTTCTTTTTGCTCAATCTCTTTTTCGGCTTCTTTTATCTTTTTGTTGGTTTTTTCAAGTTTTTTGTTCTCTCTTTCCTGTTCAAACTTCAAAAGTAAAAGCTTAGCTTCGTCCGTCTTTCCAAACGGCATCATATAATCGACGTCTGTTTTTCGTTTAGTTTGAATCTTTTTGCGAATTACTATAATCGCCATAAGCGAAACAACAAACCCAGCAAGCGCCAACAACTGGGACACCCTTATCGAGCCTATATACAAACTATCGGTTCTAAGTCCTTCGATAAAAAATCTTCCAAAACCATTCCATGCAAGGTAAATAAGGAATATCTCGCCGTCGAACTTGCGTCTGTTTGCGTAAAACAATACAAACAAAAATCCTATAGCACACCAAAGTGATTCATATAAAAAAGTTGGGTGAACCGGAAGCATTGGATCGACCATTATACCTTTTTCCACCAAATCAGCCATACTGTTTTGCAGATAGAAAGTTGTGACGTCGCTTTTCATTCCCCACGGAAGCGTCGTGTTTATTCCAAACGCCTCTTGATTGATAAAGTTTCCCCATCTTCCAATAGCTTGTCCGATTAAAAATCCACCCGAAGCAACGTCAAGTGCCGGCAAAAACTTAACCTTTCTTAACGGACACATAAAGATTGTCGAAACAACTGCAAAGATAACGGTGCCGTAAAACGCAAGACCGCCTTTTCTAAAATTAAATATCTCGACGATGCTGTCGAATTCTCCGGGCGCTGCAAACACAAAATAGTATACCCTTGCGCCGATAATTCCGGCAATTGCTCCGACCAATATAACGTCGAGCAACCTGTCGCTGTCTATACCAAATTTTTTTGCGTTTAACGTTGCATATACCATTCCGAGAAGCAACCCCAAACCAATCAAAATTCCGTACCAATATATATCAAATCCGCCTATCGACAACGCAACCCTGTTAACCGTAATCTCAAGACCGATTCCCGGAAAGCTTACTAGCACATCCATTTTACTCTACCCCT
Organism: uncultured Oscillospiraceae bacterium; assembly: GCA_964369645.1. GTDB lineage: Bacteria > Bacillota > Clostridia > Oscillospirales > Ruminococcaceae > CAYJAY01. The sequence continues at coordinate 5,731 of CAYJFO010000001.1, forward strand.
TTTTCTTGTTTTGGCAAAACTACCGCCGTCGCAGAAAATTCATCTATTAATATCTCTTGCAAAACTTTTTCGGTATATTCTATCGAAATATCTTTTGCTTGTTCGAGATAATCATACGCACAAACGCCTTTAAAATGTGAGTAGACAAGGTTTGTAGCAACCTCTTCAACACTGTCGAAATCTATTATCGTGTCGCCAATTAAAGCGCGCTTTGATTCCAAAAATCTTTGCTCGTCTATTCCATTATTTTTAAAAGTCTTGATCTCTTTTTTTATAAGTTCAATTGCTTTATACGGGTCTTCCGATTCAGAAGAAAATGTTGTACAAAGAAACCCTCTGCCCTCTATCGCCTCGGTCGAGAGTGGGCCATTTATAAGCCCGTTGTCGTATAATTCGCGGAAAAGCTCGCTTGTTTCGCCCGCAATTATATCGAGAATAATCTCAATTGCAATAGATTTCTTTAACTCTTGTTTTTCGCCACACATAGGTTTTTCCTTAAAACCTAAACAAAACATAGGCGACGAGATATCAAGCTTTTGTTCAAACTCACCCTGAAAAATTTCGCGAGGCTCATCTACCACAAGATACTCAACCTTGCTGTCAAAAGTTTTTATGATATCTTTTTTTGACTCTACAAGTTCGAAAACGCTTTCAGGGTCGATGTTGCCAGCAACCGCTAGCACCATGTTTTCGGGGCGATAATACGCCTCGTAGCATTCGAACAATGTGTCTTTTGTTATATCCGCTATCGTTTCAACCGTTCCGGCTATATCGTCTCTAACGGTGTGGTTAACATAAAGCGACTGTAACAGTCCAAACAACATAACCCACGGCGCAGCGTCAAGATACATCTTAATCTCTTGACCTATAATTCCCTGTTCTTTTTCAACCGTTTCTTTTGTAAAATATGGTTCGTTTACAAAATCGATTAAAGAACTTAACGATTCAAGTTGGTTAGCCGATGCCGAAAAAAGATAACAGGTCTTGTCAAACGATGTGAACGCATTTGCTGAAGCTCCCGTTTTCGCAAACAATGTGAACGCGTCACCTTTTTCGCTTTCAAAAAGCTTATGTTCTAGAAAATGTGCAATCCCCGCCGGAACCTCAATCTTTTTTCCGTCAAGTTTAAACGTTCGGTCGACAGAACCAATCTTCGCCCCATAAAGCGCATAGACCGACGACTTATCCGGCATAGGGTAGACCACAACGGCAAGTCCGTTATCAAACGTTTTTTTATAATAACTTTCAAGCAAAATTTCATTTTGCTGCAAAATCTTATCTGTAGCTTTATTCATATTTATGACCATTCCTTTTTAGTTTTGTGCAGCTTTTTCACGTAAATTATTAAAGCGAAAAAGTCTTGCCTATCGTATTTGACAAAAGCACAAAACGTTGTTTGAAAATCTTATTTTTCAAACTTAAGACTCTTTTCTTTCAAGCAAGCAAATTACGTTAAGTTTCATAAGCGACAAGATGTCGGACACCTGCTGTTTTGTCACGTCTAAAATCTTTTGCATCTCTATTTCGGGTTTTACAAACGAACCAAATCTAGTCAAACAACTAAAGTACCACCCTATAACGCTTTCCGGAGTGTTTCCTATCATGCGCATAGAGTTTTGGAGCATGAGTTTAACCTCTCGCAGTTCTTTATCGGTTATCTGTTCTTTTATAACCTGTTCAAGTTGAAGATTAATAGCGTCGATAGCTTTTTGAACGTTTTCATGTTCAACTCCACTATCCACCGTAAGCGCTCCTGTGTATATGCCGGGGCGACTTGCGCAATAGTAACAAAGACTTTGCTTTTCCCTAACGTTGACAAAAAGCCTTGATGTCGGAACTCCGCCATACGCCGCCGACGCAACCTTTAACGCTACTTGTTCATCATGATTTAAAAGTCTTCCGGCAGAATAGATCATTGCAAGTTTGTCCTGTTCAATGTCAAACTGTTTGACAACTTTTTTTGGACTTTCGACATGGTCTATCGCGCAAAAACCTTTGATCTCTTTCGGACAACGAGTTATACTCGAAAACGCTTTTGCAAATATCTCTTTTACGTTTTTTTCGCTTTTTCCAACAACAAATATCTCGATTGTTGATGTGTTCAAAAAGCTTTTATATGTTTCGTAAAGAGAGCTTCCAGTTATCTTATCAAGGTCTTCTATATAACCATGATTAGGGTTCGACCTCTCGTCGTTTTCAAAAAAAGTTTCCGACGCAAGGTTAAGGCAATATGCCCTTTTTTCATTTATCTCGGAATAGATAACTTCGCGAAGTTTCTCGCGTTCGATATCTATATATTCCTTTTTAAACTGTTCGTTTTCAACCATCGGATTACAAAGGACATCGATCAAAAATTCCGCTCTTTGCCCGAGAAGGTCAATATCTTTGCCGACATAACGCTCCTCGACGCCCTCTATCGAAACGCTAAGCGTACGCGAAAAATCAAAGCTTGAAACCGAGGTATAAAGGCTTGACCCATAAAGCATGTCAAGCTTTCTTCTAAGCATAATTATGTCGGGACACGAAGCCGTTCCTCTTTCAAGAATATATGGCAACAGAGCCGTTTCGGTTATATCTTCTCGCGCAAGAGGCTTTCTTAATATAACCGAAATCCTGTTCTTTTTATAGTTGCCTTCTATAAAGGTATAGTAGACACCGTTTGCTATTTGTTCTCTTATCATTTAATTAACCAATCCTTAAGTTAGATCATCTGTGTTTTGTGGCTAGCTAGAATTTAATACAGTTAGCAACATTTTAAACCAAACAACCCGATAAAACCCATTATATTTTATATTTAAAGAATAAATTCGTCGTGTATTGCGTTAACCGCTCTTTCAACATCTTTTTTTGCTATTATAACCGAAATTTTAATCTCACTGGTCGAGATCATCGAAATGTTAATCTTCGCTTCGGAAAGCGCCCCAAACATACGAGCCGCAACCCCAACATTAGTTTGAATTCCTGAACCTACTATCGAAACCTTTGCAACATCTTTCATGACCTTAACTTCTTTTGCGTTAAGTCCGCTGCTATCTTTCAAAAGCTCCACCGCTTCGTCAACCATGTTAAGCGGCACGGTTGCGGAGATATCCTGCGTTCCGTCTCTTCCTTCCGATTGAATAATGATATCTGTGTGGATGTTTTTTTGCGCCAAAAGCGAGATGAATTTAAACGCAACACCCGGCTGATCCGGAACTCCGATAACCGAAACTGCCGCTATATTTGTGTCTTGGGCGACCCCTTTTACTAATAATCCTTCCATGTTTGTACTCTCCTTTATTATTGTTCCTGGCATATTTGTTAAGCTTGATAATACTTCAAGGTTTACATGATATTTCTTTGCAAGTTCGACCGAACGGTTGTGAAGAACCTGTGCGCCTTGTGTCGCAAGTTCAAGCATCTCATCATACGAGATCTCTTTTAATTTAACCGCAGTTTTAACTTTTCTCGGGTCTGCCGTGTAAACCCCGTCTACGTCGGTGTATATCTTACAAACGTCAGCTCTAAGCGCAACCGCAAGCGCTACCGCGCTTGTGTCGGAACCGCCTCTTCCAAGCGTCGTTATATCATCGTTTTTGCTGTAACCTTGGAAACCTGTGACAACGACAACGTTTTTGTTTGATATTTCTTGAAGAAGCCTGTCGCCCTCTATGCGCCTTATTCTTGCCATAGAGTGGTTTTTGTCGGTCAACATTCCCGATTGCCAACCTGTAAGCGAAATCGCGCTCACCCCGAGTTTGTTTATAGCCATAGCCATGAGCGCCGCCGAGGCTTGTTCCCCCGTTGCAAGAAGCATATCCATCTCGCGCGCCGACGGCCTTTGGTCTATCTGTCCCGCCTTATCGATAAGATCGTCTGTCGTGTCTCCCTGTGCGGAAACTACAACCGCGACAGAGTTCCCCTCTTTGTACGCATCTGCTATTATTCCGGCAACTCTCATTATTTTTTCGGTGTTTGCAACCGAACTTCCGCCAAATTTCATTACAATTAAAGACATTTCTCTACCCGCTTTCACTAATACTGTATTTTGTCTATTTTTTTAACCGTTGCCCCTATGTTGTCAGACAAAAGGTGTTTAATCTCAAAATCTTTTGTTTTTTCGTTTTGTGCTATTAAACCATTTATCTTTTGTTTGTAATTCCTGTCGCTTGTTTTTATAATCGACAGTATCGTCGATCCCGCGCCGCTTATAAACGTAGCGTATGCGCCAAGAGAATTTGATATCTCAAAGATCTCGGACGCGCCCGGTATTAAACTTAGTCGATACGGTTGGTGTATCGCGTCTTTTGTCGCCTCGGTCAACAGGTCATATTTCCCAAGGGCAAACGCTGAGCAAAGCAACGAACAACGCGAAACATTAAAAAGCGCGTCCTTCATCGGAATAGTTTCCGGCATAACGCTTCTCGCAAGCGACGTTTTAAGTGGAAATGGCGGAATAAACGCCACAAACGATATATCTTCTCTTATATCAAATCGTGCTGAAAACAGATTTTGTTCCCCAATTGCCGCCGCTGCCATTCCCCCAAGAAAAGCCGGAGCTACGTTATCGGGATGGCCCTCTATCCTTGCTGCTATGTCAAGCAAACCATTTGTGTCACACGGCTTATCCATAATCTCGTTTGCCGCAAGAAGTCCCGCTACTATACAAGCCGCGCTACTTCCCAGTCCACGCTCCATTGGTATGTTGTTAACCTGTTTAATCGAAAACTCCGGAATCGCCTTGTCAAACTTATCAAACAAGACCTTTGCCGATTGATATATTAAATTGTCTTTGTCGTTTGGAACTTTGGTACTATCTAGCGATTCGATTGAAAACGGCTCATCCAAACCGATGTAAACTTCGTTATATAAATTAAGCGCTATTCCGGCACAGTCAAAACCCGACCCAAGGTTAGCCGACGTTGCCGGGATTGAAATCTTCAACATCTCTATTGTATTCCTTTCTTCTCAATGTTTTAAGTATCTTTAAAAAAATTCTAATTCAAAACCTTGAAAACCTTTTTATATGAAGCGTCTTGCTTATAGTCTTTTTGGTCAACTATAGATGCCGAGAGTTTTTCGCCGTTTTGTTGTATAACAAAGTATTGTTCAGATTTAAGTTCTAATACCTCAAGTCCTTGCTTTGCCTCACCCCAACAAGGCTTCCTTGAGTTATCACATATCGTCCTTAGTGCGTCTGAAACAACTACCGAAGCAGTCGGATACTTTCCGGCGCCCCTACCATTAACAAAAATTCTTCCCGCAAATTCGTGGTCGATTATCATTCCGTTAAACACATCCGAAACATTTTTAAGAGAGTTTTTGTTTTTTACAAACATCGGCTCAACCCCAACCATGATCGATTTATTGTCCTGTTTTTTATAGTATGCAATTAATTTAATTGTGCCATTATTTTCGGTGGCTTTTTTAAGGTCACAAAGTTCAACGTTTGCAATTCCCGTATTTTTAATTACATCGGGGTTTACATAATGTTTGCTCGCGATCGACGAGATTATTGATATCTTTCTTTTCGCGTCGATTCCGTCGACATCGTCCGAAGGATCTTTGGTCTCGGCATACCCGAGATCTTGCGCAATCTTTAAAGCTTCTTCAAAACTAATGCCTTGTTTTTCCATCCTTGTAAGCATAAAGTTTGTCGTACCGTTTAAGATAGCAAATACGCTTTCGATTTCGCCCGCAAAATATGTATCCAAAAGCGGGGAAATCGTCGGCATAGCTCCTCCGACACTTGCTTCAAATCTAAACGAAACGCCTTGTTCAAACGCAATTTGCAAAAGCTCTGTTCCGTGTGTTGCAACCAATTCTTTGTTAGAGGTTACAACGCTTTTTTTTGCAAGCAAGCTTTGTTTAACGAATTTATATGCGGGGTTTGTCCCGCCTATCGTTTCAATCACAACCGAAACATCTTTATCGTTGACTATCGTTTCAAAATCTTTAATAAAATACTTTTCAAGTTCATGTCCCTCGAAACTTCTAATATCAAGAATATACCCAAGTTCAAACTGTTTGCCGCAATATGCCTCGTCTTTTTTTTGTAAATCAACTATTATATCCGCAACACCAGAGCCGATGTTGCCAAACCCAATAATAGCAATCTTGTTTTTTTCAGTATTAGCCATTTTCTTTTCCTCATTCTTTATATACAATATTAGTATATTATAATACAAAACGTTGCTTTAATAAAGTAGTATATCAAAACTTTTCAAAAAGTTTTGATATAAACATAAAGAATTGTATAAAGTTTGTTTTTTATTGAAAATTTCTGTTAATACACAAGGTAAAAGGTTACAAAGCCATTTATTTTTATGTTAGTTATTGCTAGTTTTAAATATGTTTAATTGTGCAACTCTACATATTTTTTGTTTAATTCGATTTTTTACGAGAAAACTCTTTACAAACCGTTACAAAAAGGTTACAATGTGGTTACAAGAACAAGCTAATTTTTTTACTATCTTTTTCCTCCTTTTTATTAGTTGCAAAACAACTGCAGAGATGCAGTTGTTTTGTTGTTTTATGCGATTTTTTTATACTTGTATTTTATTTTAAATCGATATCCGTAAATACAACAAGTTCACACGATACTTTTTACTAAACATATCATATATATTATTTTGCTAACCCTCGTTTTTTTTGTTATAATACGTATTGTAGACAACAAACAAAAAACTTGAGTAATAGTTTGAAGCAAAGTCTCAAACATGAATTTTGTGCTTTTCGGTCAATACGATAACCGAAATTTTGCCACCTTAAAAATCGCTGTGGCAAACCCGCCCAAAGCATCAAGAAAGGAATGTATATTTATATGGCTGTGACAAGGGTTGTACATGCAGTAGCCGGAATGAACTATGGCGGATATGAAACGTTAATAATCAACCTATACCGAGCTATCGACAAACAACAAGTACAGTTTGATTTCATATCCTCTTTTGACGGAGTGTTTGACAAAGAAATAGTTTCACTTGGTGGGAGAATTTTCAAAGTTCCGTTCATAACCGAAAAAGGCCCTTTCGCCTATTCCAAAAACATCTCCAAGATATTTTCTAAAAACAAAGAAATCAAGATTGTCCATTCACATATGGATAAGTTTAGCGGAATGGTGTTGCGACAAGCAAACAAAGCAGATATTCCGGTTAGAATTGCACACAGCCACAGCATTAAAAATGAGGGTGGCGCTTTGTTCCACGCAGTCAAAAACTATTATGGAAGTTTTATAGAAAAAAACGCAACCGATTTGTTTGCTTGTTCAAAGCCTGCGGCGGAATGGTTGTTTAAACAAAACGCTAAAGATGCCGTCATAATTAAAAACGGCATTGACTTAAATAGATTTAAACCAAATGACGTTATAAAAAAAGAGATGATTAAAAGCCTTGGCTTAAACGACAGTTTTGTTGTTGGGCATGTAGGAAGATTTAACGAGCCTAAAAACCATGAATTTTTACTTTCGGTATTTAATGAAATTCTAAAACAAAGACACGACGCGAAACTTGTTTTGGTTGGTGACGGCCACAAAAAAGCAACGATTGAAAAGCTTGCGACAGAGCTTGGTATAAAAGATAACGTTTCTTTTTTAGGCGCACGAAACGACATAGAAAAAATCATGCAGACTTTTGACGTTTTTTTAATGCCGTCGTTATACGAAGGTGTTCCGCTAACCGTTATAGAGGCGCAATCTCTTGGAATTCCGCTTGTTCTATCCGACAGAGTCTCGTCCGACAGCGACCTTACAAAAGGAGTTTGTCATCTTTCGCTTGAAACGCCTTGTTCTGTTTGGGCAAAAACCGTTTTATCTGTAAACCAACAGCCCGTTTTTGAATGCAGACAAAACGTCATAAACGCAGGGTATGACATAAACAAAACCGCAGAATTTCTAACAGAATTCTATGTTAGGAGGGGTTCTTTTGCCGATCAAAAACAACCTTAAATTCAGTGTTGTTGTCCCGATATACAACGTCGAAAAATACCTTGAAAAGTCTATCGACTGTTTAATTTCCGGAAGTTTCAAAAGCCTTGAAATACTTCTTGTAAACGACGGAAGCACCGACAGTTCGGGGGAAATCTGCGACAGATATGCAAAAAATGATAGTCGCATAAAAGTTTTTCATCAACAAAATCAAGGCCCTTCGGGCGCGCGCAACACCGCAATAAAAAACGCAACTGGCGACTATCTGGTTTTTTTAGACAGCGACGACAACTTTGCCAAAGACTGTTTGGTCGAAATTTCAAATATTTTAGTTGAACATCCTGTCGAAGTCGTGGTAAACTATGTAAAAGCGATTTTCTATGATACTGGGAAAGTTTTTTACCACCGCGATTCAAACCTTGACAAAAACGAAATCAATGGAAAAACCGGTGACAGCGTTGTTGCGGAATTTCGTAAAAATAACGTTTCACCTTGTGTTTATCGTTATGTGGTTAAGAGAGATTTAATAGTTAAAAATGACATTATGTTTGCTCCGGGGTTGTTTAACGAAGACCCTCTTTGGACCGCCACAATGCTGTGTCACGCAAACAGTTTCTATTTAAACGAAAAAGATTATTATATTTATAATCTTCGAGAAAATTCAATTACAACAAACCCTAGAAACTATAAGCGTTATTACGACCTTTTGACAATATGTGAAAAATTATTTGATCTTTCACGCGACAAGAGCGACGCTAAAAAATTATATATCTATAACTTGATCGTTATGCTTTTAAATGATCTTTTACAACATAGGGGGTATTTCCCAAAAGAACAAGAAAAGCAAACAAAAAGATGGTTTAACGAAAACAAAGTGTTGTTAACAACCGTTGTGGTAGCACAACCGATAATTAACCTTGTTTCAAAGATAATCGGCGCAAAAAACAGTATGACTTTTTTTGCGGATGTGATAAAATATAAAAACAAACTAAAAAAAGCGTTTAGTAGATAATTTTATTTAAATAAATCAAGGAGATGTTACTATGTTTAAACCAATAGACAAAAGCACCTGGGCAAGAACTCCGTTTTTCGATCATTACATCGAGGAAAATCGTTGTACCTACAGCATTACATGCAACATCGAAATAACCGAACTGTTAGCAGAGATAAAGCAAAAAAACATTAAACTTTATCCCGCTATGATGTACATCGTAACGACGGTAGCAAACCGTTTCGACGAGTTTAAAGTTAGATTCGACGACAAAGGCGTTGTTGGAATTTGGGATACGCTAGACCCTAGCTACACCGTTTTTAACGAACAAACAGAAACATTTTCAGCTATCTATACAAAGTACGACAAAGACTTTAACGTCTTTAACAACAACTACCTTGAAGACACAAAAAAATACGCTAACTCAACCGTTCTTTTTCCAAAAACGCCGATGCCACAAAACACTTTTGACGTATACATAACCCCTTGGACAACATTCTCGGCGCTTAATCTTAACTTCTACAATGATGGTTTAGACCTTAAACCCACCATAACTATGGGTAAATTTTTCTTGCAAGACAACACAACGTTTATTCCTATTTCGATGACAGTTCACCACGCAGTTTGCGACGGGTTCCACGTTTCCCGTTTCTTTGACAAGGTCCAAAGAATGTGTCACAACCGCGTTGACTGGTTAAGGATTAACAAGGACTAGTTTTGTCTTATCAATTTTCACATTAATTTTATAAATAGTTTTAAGAGCTTCACATCGTTTAACGGTGCGAAGCTCTCATTTTATTTTATCTTGTCTTTCACAAAGTTCAAAATTTCTTTTTTTTCGTTTATAAGCGTCCCTTCGATAACGTTTTGTAAAATTTGTTGCAAAATTTCACCGACTTGTTTCCCTTTTGGAACACCTATCTCAATTAGATCGTTTCCCGAAACCGCAAGCGACTTCAAATTAAAACACAGTTGTTCTGTTTCAACCTGTTTAGCTAGTTGTTTAAGTTGTTTTAATATATATAATTTCTCTTTATGCTCTTTTTTGCTTTGCGCTAAAGTATCGGCTTTTTTAACTTCTAATAGCAGTTCAAAATTATGTTGACCGAACTTGTTAAGCCAACGTTTAACTGATTTTAAATCGGGGGTTATATTCGCGTCGTGGTATTTCACAAGTTTCAAAACAACAGACTTCGTTTTGTTGTCAAACTTTAGTTTATTTAAGCACATTCTTGCGATTAGTTCGCTTTGTTGCGCATGTCGATAGAAATGTCCTGTTCCGCTTTGGTCTTGCGTGAACGTTTCCGGTTTTGCGATATCGTGAAACAAAAGCGCCAAGCGCACCTCTTTAATCGGAGCAGAATGTGACACCGCTTTAACGGTATGTGTATAAACATCATATATATGATACGAGTTGTGTTGAGCAAAATCAAACATTTTTGAAAGTTGCGGTATTATTATCGAAAAAACTTCTTTGTAATCAAGTAATATTTTTTCGACATTGTCACCAACCAGCAGTTTACAAAGCTCGGTGTTCAACCTTTCTTGCGAGATATTGTTTAACAGATATTTATTTTTTAGCATACTTTCAGACGTTGCTTGTTCAATATCAAATCCGTAGACCGAGGCAAACCTTAAGCCTCTTATAATCCTAAGCCCATCCTCTTTAAACCTTGTGTCGGGGTCAAGAACCGCCGATATAAGTTTTTGTTCGAGATGTTTTTTCCCATCAAACAGATCGACAACCCCAACTTTTCGGTTATACGCCATCGCGTTAACTGTGAAATCCCGTCGCATTAAATCTTCTTTGATATTTCTCACAAAGGTGACATTTGTCGGCCTTCTGTTATCGACATATTCCCCGTCGGTTCTAAACGTCGTAATCTCATACGGTGTCGAATTTAATATAAGGGTAACCGTTCCGTGTTTCAAACCGGTATCAATTACATTAAGCCCCAAAAAACAAAGTTTGACCTCGTTTGGAAGCGCGTTTGTACATATATCATAGTCTTTCGGAACAAGCCCCAAAAGGCTGTCGCGGACGCAACCTCCAACGATGTAGCCTTGGTATCCGTTTTGTTCCAACGTATCAATTATAAATCCAACATCTTTTGTGTACATTTTTCTCCGTTAATCAAATAAAATTTTTCATATACTTTCAATTTTAAACATCAAGATATTTTAAAAAAAGAGCCACATTTTCACATGGCTCTTTTTTGTTAATTTGTTTTGTTTATTGTTGTTCTAGACCTTCTCTATGTTGGGGTAGCTGTTTCATATCTTTGTCTATATGGAAAAAGTACACGAGCGCCAACATCCCTATCGACAACAAGAACGGAACCCAGCCTAGCATATAGTTAATCATGTTAATTGCTGTTTCGGGTTGAGCGCCATTTAACGTCGAGTCAAATCCGGCGGATGCTAGCGATATAGCTATAAGTTGGGTTGCCCCTGCGGAAGCTAGTTTCGAAGCCAAATTGTCGGCGGTTGAAACCATACTGTCAAGTCGGCGACCCTCTTGAAGTTCGATAAGATCAACTATCGTTGCACGGTTTGTGTTAAACATTATAAACGCTGTTGTCGCAGCAATACCCACCGTTAGCGCATTGAAATAGATTGCAAATATCGAAAACGGGTTTAGCATAAACCAAATCTTTCCGATAACGGCTACCACCGCACCAAACACCATAGTGTTTCTTCGGCCAATCTTTTTGTCGATTTGCGGAACTAAAAACGAAGCCCCAAGCGAAAACACAAGATAGACGGCTTGGATTAGCGTAGCAGATGAGGTTTGACCCAAAACATATGTTGCGTAATATGTTACACAGGTTAACAATAGTAAGTTTGTAACGCCATACAGACAGATGTATGCCGTGTTAAAAAGCCAAGCTTTGCTCTTTATAAGCATCATAAAAACTGTTTTTATCGAAAGCTTATCTTGAACGTTTGATATCTGTTTGACGCGTTCTTTAGATGTGAAGTAATGTATAAGCCCTCCCAAAGCGGTGATTACACCCATGATTAAAGCCGTCAATATAAACCCTTTTGAGGCGGAGGCATCAACCAAATTCCCATCGTCGCCGATAGCTCCGAATAATTTCAAAAGCGGAAGACAAGAAACCGCGCCAATTCCCGCGCCAATCGTTGCTCCTATGTTACGAAACATATTTATAGAACGTCGTTCCGAGTCAACCGATGTCGCAAGTCCCGCCATGCTGTTATACGGAATGTTCACAAACGTGTTGAACGTTTCAAACAATATGTAAATTATAAGCGAGATAACGACGGTCGTTGTTTCGGTCGTATTAAAGTCGGTAAACAAAAGAACAACGGTAACGGCCCACGGAATCGAAAACCAAAGCGCAAGCGGACGAGCTCTTTCGCCACTTTTAAACCTTTTATTTACCGTCCAAAATCCAATTAGAGGGTCGTTAATTGCGTCCCAGATAGTTCCAATAGTCAAGATAGTTCCGGCTATCAACACATTCATGTTTAAAACATCTGTCAAAAAAAACAGATAGTATATGCTCTTGAACTGGTAAACCACGTTGCTCGCGGTTGATAGCGAACAAAAGCCCATCTTTTCGGTTAGCTTAATTTTATTCATGTAACACCTTTTCTATATAAGCTCCGCCGCAATGCGGAGTTTATTTATACAAGCTTTAAGAGTTTTTCCCTTAAAAGCTTTTTAAATTTTTCTGGCTCGTCGGTCATCGGGTTGTGTCCCGAATGTTCAAACCAAACCAGTTCCTTTTGGGGCGCTTTAATTAAATTAAAATAGTCTTCGACAAGTTCCGCCGGTGTGTTTTGGTCGTGGACACCGTCAAATATAAATATAGGAATTTCAAACTCTGTGCAGGTTTTGGCAAGGTCGGTTGCACCAACCTCGGGCCACATAGCTTCAAGCACAAGTTTATGCCCTTTAATTATTCCAAAAAGATCCGAAATTGAATACTCGCCTGAAAAAAGCATCGGCTTAACTATCGAGCTAAAGTAACTGCGTTTGTTTTCGGATTTTGAATATCCGCCATATTTCATCATAACTCTGCGCTGTATCATCATGCCCTTGAAGCCACCTTTGTACACCCCTTTAACGGGAGGCCCTAGTTCCATGAGTTTCAAGATAGACGAGGTGTCGCCCGCTTTTTCTGCCGAATCAAGTGCAAAGTTATAGCTTATCTCTTCGTTAAGTGTTCCGTTAACAACCTGTCCGAAGCCCACAAAAGCCGCGAGTTGTTCGGGATATTTAAATGAAAGCCATGTTCCAAGTTCGCTTCCCCAGCTTCCGCCGATTATAAATATCTTTTGTTTGTCAAATTCTTTACAAAGATACGCAACGAGTTCTCTCGCGTCTTCAACAAGACGCTCAATCGTGAGATCTTTCACATCAACACCATAGTATGAGCCGCCGCTTCCGCGTTGGTCCCAACCTACAAGTGTAAATGTGTCGAGCAGGTCTTTGTGTGCGGTCATAACTGCGTGGCGGTTGCAAACTCCGGGGCCTCCATGCAAAAACAACAACACAGGGTTGTTTGTGTCAAGGCTTCTAATATGTATCTTTTGCAAAAAACCACCAAGTGGAACTTTTATTTTCTTATCTAACATCGTTTAACAAACCTCTATGTGAAATTTCAAAAAAAAATCAATACCTATAAAATATAACCTTTATTTAACTATGTGTCAAGCTTAAAAGGCATAATATCATAGTAAACTCCCCAAGCGTTGTTTAATAATGAACTAATCTCAAATTTACAAGATTTAAGCATGTAATAAACACCCCTTGAGGAGCACTTTCTAAAAATATATATTTAGTTGTTTTTTCTATCTTCTTTTGTTTCTTGGGTTGTCCGCATAGGGGTTTTCGGGCGGGCGGTTATACATGTTGTTACCATTTTGGTTAGGCAACTTTCCTTGTCTTTTAAGGTTTTCAAGTTGTTGGCGTCTTCTTAAAGCCGCTATTCTTTTTTTCTTTTTGTTGCGTTCCGAGATAATAACAACAAAGATATATAAAATATAAATCCCAACGATTGCAAGCACAACTATGACAACAATCTGCATATAACTTGAACTCATAATCTCGCTTAACGTGTCAAGAAACGCCGCCCAAGCGCTTTTCTCGATGTTCTCACGTGATATCAAGCTTATCTCGCCAATATATTCGCCGTCCGCAAAAACCTTTGCTTTTCCTATCTCTTGGCCAAATTCAACAGGCGCATAAACAAGATCCGGTATATCCATTTCATACGTAATCTCGGGATCTTGCTCCCTTGCTATCTCGACCACTGTCGAAACTTCTCCGCTACCATATAAAACAAGTTCATCTTTTTGCGAGCTGTGTCTTAACTGTGCGCTTCCGATTGCCGTGTCCGTGTTGATTACATTGATCGTCTCAAAGTTGTCATACGCCCAATCGTAAAGCATTATTGTTTCGGTGAACGAAGAAATCGCCCCGTCCCCCCAAAGTTGATACGAGGGGTCGGTTGACGCTCCGAGAAGCGTTAGAATATAGTTTTGTCCGTCGCTTGAAGCGGTTGTAACAAGACATCGTCCAGCCGCCGGCAATGTGCCTGTTTTAACTCCTTTGATGTACGACGTGTAGTATTGTGTCGAACTGTCTTGAACCAAGACGGTTGTCGCCAACAGTCGCTCGTCCGACATGTTTGTGGCGGGAACAGTGTATCTCGATTTTTCCGCTATCTCGATAAAACCCGGAACCGAAAGAGCCCATTCGGTTATTTTGTATAAATCTTCCGCTGTCGAGTAATGGTTGTCTACAAAAAGTCCGTGTGGATTTGAGAAGTTTGTCCCTGTGCAACCGAGTTCTAACGCTTTTTGGTTCATTAAATTAATAAACTCGTCGCCACCATAATATTCCGAAACGATAGACGCCGCTTCGTTTGCCGACACTATCATCATACAGTGTAGTAAATCATACATCGACATTGTTTCGCCCGCATCTATTCCGGCATTTGATATCCCCGAAATCTGGCTGAATTCGTCCCACAAATCGTCCGGCGCTGTAACCATAACGTTTAAATCTTCCGTCATTTCAAGCGCTAGAGCGGTCGACATAATCTTTGTTGTGGACGCCGGATGAAGCTGTTCATCCTCATTCTTAGCATATACAACTTGATTTGTGTCTGTGTTAACAAGATATATACCCTCGGCGGTCACATCAAACGACGGTTCATATTCCGCCGATAAAGCCGAAAACGGAACCGTAAAAGTTAAAACTAAAAGCAATATTAATGATTTAATTTTTTTATCTATCAAATTAATTTAACCTTCCTTTCAAAAACCCTTCAAACATATCTTCAGTCTTTTGCCTTAAAGCATTAAACCTGTCCGACTCAAGGAACTGTTGATTTTCCATTATATCAAATGCAATTTTTTGCGACAGTGTAATCTCGTCACTGTCACTTGCAAGGTCCGCTATCCTAAACTCGGGCAAACCATGTTGACGCCTACCCAAAAAGTCACCGGGACCCCTATTTTTAAGGTCGTCTTGCGCAATCTTAAAACCGTCGCTCGTCTGGCGCATAGTTTCAAGCCGCGCTTTTGAACTTTCGCTTTTGCTGTTTGACACCAAAACACAATAGCTTTGGTCGTCTCCTCTTCCAACACGTCCGCGAAGTTGGTGTAACGTAGAAAGGCCAAACCTTTCAGCATTTTCTATTATTATAAGGTTTGCGCGTTTTATGTCAATCCCGACTTCGATAACGGTAGTTGAAACCAAAACCGAAATCTCGCCGCGAAGCATCTGTTCCATAACGTCGTTTTTCTCTTTAGGTTTCATTTTCCCATGTAAAAGTCCAACTTTTATGTCTTTGAAATAACTTTCAATCTCTTTTTTATATTCGCTTGCCGATTTAACCTCGTCGAGCATCTCGCTATCTTCAACTAAAGGACATATTATAAAAACAGCGTTTTTGCTTTCGGTAGATTTCCTTACAAAATCAAGATATCTTTTTTTATATTCAGACGACACTACATATGTTTTAATCGGTTTTCTTCCGTGAGGAAGCTCGTCTATAACCGAAATATCAAGGTCGCCATATATTATAAGCGCAAGCGTTCGCGGTATCGGCGTTGCCGATATTACTAGTACATGTGGGTTGTTGCCTTTGTCCGAAAGGGCGGTTCTTTGGTTTACTCCAAAGCGGTGTTGCTCGTCTGTTATAACTACGGCTAAGTTTTTAAACTTAACGTTTTGTGATATAACAGCATGTGTACCAACCAAAAGGTCAATCTCTCCGCTTTCAAGCTTTGATAAAAGTTGCTCCCTTGCTTTGCCTTTTACCGAGCCTGTTAAAAAACCTGTTTTAACCCCAAATGGTTCAAGCAACTGACTATATGTCTCAAAATGTTGCGACGCGAGGATTTCGGTCGGAGCCATAACCGCCGATTGAAAGCCGTTATTAAAGCTTTGAAAAACCGCCGCTGCCGAAACAACCGTCTTTCCGCTTCCGACGTCACCCTGTAGCAATCTGTTCATCGGGGTGTCTTTTGTAAGATCTTTTGATATCTCTCTAATCGACTTTAACTGTGCGTTTGTAAGCTTAAACGGCACTCCATTAATAAAATTGGATAACGGAACAAGGGGCAACGAAACCCCATAAAGTTTTTTTGAGCTACTTTTTATGCATTTCATTCCAATCGACAAAACTAGAAGTTCTTCCGTTATAAGCCTTTTTTTTGCCGTCAAAATCTCTTGTTCATTTTTAGGAAAATGAATTTTTTTTGTCGCTTCTTTTAAAGATATCAACTCATATTTACTAAGTATATCTTCGGGAATCGTTTCTTCAACAACCTCATCGATAAGTTTTAACGCTTCTGATATCGTGTTTGATATAACTTTGCTTGAAAGTCCGTCCGTCGAAGAATATACTGGCGAAAAAGTTCCAACCTTTTCAATAGGTATAATAACAGGGTTAACAGTTTCTCTTTTGGTGAAACCGGTCGAAAGCTTACAGAAAAAAAAGTACTCTTCGCCCTCTTTAAGCGCGTCATATGTATAACGATTGTTAAACCAAGTTAATATGACAGAACAGCTTTGATCAAACGCCGTCGCTTTGTATAGCATACGTCCGCCACTAATTCTAGTAGCCGCTAGCTTTTGGTTTACCGTGGCTTTTATTACGACAAAGCTCCCTATCTCAGCGGACGCTATCGACGAAGAAAGTTCTAAGTTGTCATATCGTCTTGGGTAATAGCTCAAAAGAGCGTCAACAGTTCCCACGCCAAGCTTTTTAAAAAGCTTTTGGCGAAGACTGCCAACCCCCTTGAGTTTAGTTATATCATATTTTACAACATTTTGGTTGCTCAATTTGTCTATTCCGCTGATAAGTAGTAGTAATAGACCGGTTGGCCGCCGTTAATAAGGTTAATCTCGATGTTGGACGGGATTTTTTGCTTAATAAGCTCAAGGGTTTTTTCCGCTTCGTCCTCGTTAACATCGCTTCCGTATATAACGGTTAAGAAACTCTTGTCTTTTGAAACTATCTTTTTTGCGAGTTTTACAGCCGCGTTTGATATAGACTTTTCGGTGAATACAAGTTTTCCGCTTTCAAGCGCCAAAATCTCGCCTTCTTTTATCGTATGTCCGTCAAAGTCGCTGTTTCTTGCCGCAAACGTAATCTGTCCGACTACTGCATTTTCAGCAGATTCTTTCATCGTCACAAGGTTTTGCTCGACACCATCATCCGGATTAAACATAAGCATAGCGCTTATTCCGGCCGGTATAGAACGCGTCGGCAACGTAACGGCATTTCTATCCGCTAAAAGACAGGCTTGTTCCGCCGCCATTATTATGTTTTTGTTGTTGGCGAGAACTATAACATTTTCCGCCGCAACCGATTGTATAGCCGCTAAAATATCGTCGGTTGACGGGTTCATCGTTTGTCCGCCACTTACAACTTTGTCGACTCCAAGATCGAAGAAAAGTTGTTTTAACCCTTCCCCACACGAAACCGAAACTATACCATATTTAATTGAACTGTCTTTTTTAACATATTCAAATTCGCTTACGTCTTCGACCGAAGCTTTTTTCTCAGGCATCTTCGCGCCCGGGTTAAGAGCCATAAACTGCTCTAACATATTTTCAATCTTAATCTTGGAAAGATATCCGTGGATTAACGCAAACTTTAAAGCTTTGTCGGGTGTTTTTGTGTGAACGTGGCATTTAATAAGCTCGTCGTCCTCAACAACTACAACGCTATTTCCGATAGATTCAAGATTAGCGCGAAGTTTAACCGCGTTTGCCTCTTGCTCCTCGGTTTTGATTACGAGAAATTCGGTACAATAACTGTCGGTATCCTCGTTTATCATATCTTCGGCATGCACGCCTTTAGGAACAACAGCCGCTTCGCTTTGGCCTTCCTCGGCATTTGAAAGTTCGACAATCTTTCCGTTTTTAAGCGACGAAAGCATACCCTCAAAAATACACACGAAGCCACGTCCACCCGCGTCTACAACCCCTGCTTTTTTCAAAACGGGTAACATCTCGGGGGTTTGCTGAAGAGTTTCTTCCGCAACGTCTACAATAAGTTCAAACGTTTCAAGCGGCGACAACTCCCCTGCTTGTTCTACAGATTTCTCCGCCGCAACACGCGCAACGGTTAGAATAGTTCCCTCTGTTGGTTTCATAACGGCTTTATACGCCGATTCAACACCCTTTGCAAGCGAACTAGCAATGTCTTTACTTCCCGCTTGTTCAAGACCCGAAAGGCCTTTAGAAAAACCTCTGAACAAAAGTGAAAGAATAACGCCGGAATTTCCCCTAGCGCCTCTTAAAAGCGACGATGCTGCAACTTGAGAAACTTTCTCTACAGTGCAGTTATCATCTAATAATTGAAGTTCGCGAACCGCGAAGCCTATCGTCATAGACATGTTGGTTCCGGTGTCTCCGTCCGGAACCGGGAATACGTTTAGTTCATCAACAGCACTCTTATTATTTTTAATATTGTTAGCGCCGGAAATAATGCTGTCTCGCAACTGTTTACCGGTTATCATTTAAGAAAAGTCCTTCCAAAAAAATTTTACCTTTGGTTTACTCTGAAACCATTTCATCGACAAAAACATCGACTTTATGAACGATAAATCCTGTGGCGTTTTCAACAGCGTATTTCACTTTGTTTGAAATCGAGTCAACTATCGCGTTAAGATTTACCCCATAAATAACTCTTATGTGGAGTTCGATGTCGAGTTTTCCGTCGTTTGCGGAAACGCGCACCCCTTTTTCAGGGAAGTCGTTACCAAAAATAAGCGAGCGAAACCCTTCCATTGGGCCACTTGTTGCCATTCCGCTAACCCCGTAACAGGTTGTCGAAATCTTGCCAACTAGGCTTGCAAAAAAGTCAGATGTGAATGTTACGGAACCTATCGAATTTGTATATTTAACCACTGTTGTTAATTTCCTTTCAGTGCGCTTGTAATAATATATTACCCTATATCTACCTATTATGTCAAGATTCGAACGAAAAAGTTGGTGAATTTTTAGTTGGTTAATTCACATATTCTTTCTATCCCAACACAACTTTTAGTTTTCAAATCAATGTTAAAACTAACTCCGCAAAGCTTAGCTTCTCCCCCCTCGACGCTAAATCGAACAGGAACGCCAAAACGTTGCTTTTTTATAGATTGCTCTATTTTAACCCCAATAACCGAATTAATCGCCCCAACCATTCCGGCGTCGGTTATATATCCCGTGCCTTTTTCAAAAATTCTAGCATCGGCGGTCTCGACATGTGTGTGTGTTCCGAAAAGGGCGGATATCTCGCCGTCGAAACAGTTTGCAAACGCTAATTTTTCGCTTGTCGACTCGGCGTGGAAATCAACTATCTTTATCGCATTTGGATATTCTTTTATTATATTCTCCATTATATTATATGGGTTATCGCTTGAAATACCCATGAAACTTTGCCCTATGATATTGACGACAACAATTTGATACGAACCTTTATCGATAATACAGCTTCCTTTTCCACAAACCCCTTTCGGGTAGTTTAATGGTCGAATTAAAAACTCGGACGACTCAAAAAGTTCGACATAGTCCGCGCTTCTAAACGAATGGTTGCCCGTCGTTATCGCGTCGATACCAAACGAAAAAAGTCTTGTCGCCGTCTTGCGGTTTATTCCAACTCCCGAATCGGCGCTGTTCTCTCCGTTAACGATAATAACGTCGGGATTATACTTCATTCTTAAAGTCGGCAAAAGTTTTTCAACAGCATCTACGCCGGTTCTTCCAACGATATCTCCGATACAAATTACATTCATACAAGCCACCATTCCTTTCCGAAAATTCTATGTCTGTCGATTATTTAAGATTTAAAACAAAGTAATAAATAGAATTGTAGGGACAACCCTTGCTGTTGCCCCTACAGTTTTTTTGCATGTTTAAGCGTAAATAATTCTTATATCTTTCGTCTACTTCGCGTAGTCTATCGCTCTGCTTTCTCTAATAACGTGGACTTTTATCTGTCCCGGATAATCAAGTTCGTTTTCTATGCGGCTTACAATTTGGTGTGCAACAACGGTTAGGTTGTCGTCCGAAACCTCTTCTGGTTTAACCAAAATTCTAATCTCGCGGCCGGCTTGAATTGCGAACGAGCGGTCAACCCCTACAAACGAATCGGCAATCTCTTCAAGTTTTTCAAGACGCTTGATATAGTTTTCAAGGTTTTCGCTTCGTGCGCCAGGACGCGCCGCAGAAATGGCGTCTGCCGCCATAACGATGTATGCAAGCGGAGTTTTCGCTTCAACGTCGCCATGATGAGCTTCGATAGCGTGTACAATTTCTGGATTTTCCTTGTACTTTTTCGCAAGATCAACACCGATTTGAATATGGCTTCCGTCCGTTTCGTGGTCGATAGATTTTCCTATGTCGTGTAGAAGTCCCGCACGTTTTGCCATAGTAACGTCAAGACCAAGTTCTGCCGCGAGTATTCCCGATAACATTGCGACCTCAAACGAATGGTTAAGAACATTTTGTCCGTAACTTGTTCTGTAATGAAGTCTTCCGAGAAGTTTTATCATGTCGGGATGGATACCGTGGATACCGACATCAAGCACAAGTTTTTCACCTTGTTTTTTGATTATGTTATCGACTTCTCGTTTAGATTTTTCAACCGATTCTTCGATCCTTGCCGGATGTATTCTTCCGTCAAAGATAAGCTTTTCAAGGGTAAGTCGCGCAATCTCTCTTCTAACTGGGTCGAAACTTGATATGGTAATCGCTTCCGGCGTGTCGTCGATTATAAGGTCGACGCCGGTAACCGTTTCGATAGTTCTTATATTACGGCCCTCACGACCAATAATTCTTCCCTTCATCTCGTCGTTAGGAAGCGGAACAACCGACACGGTAGCCTCGGACGAATGGTCCGCAGCACACCTTGCAATTGCAAGGCTTATAAGATTTCTCGCCATCGTTTCGGATTCGTCTTGTAGATTTTGTTCAAAGAACTTGATACGAAGCGCCTTTTCGTGGGAAAGTTCGCCGTCAAGTTGATGGAGCAACATCTCTTTTGCTTGTTCCGTTGTAAGAGAGGAAATCTGTTCCAACATTCCAAGTTGAGTCACTTTAAGCTTATCAACCTCTTCAATCTTGTTTTCAAGGTCTTGTACTCTAACCTTTTGTTTTTGTTCTTCTTTTTCAAATTGATCTACTTTTTTGTCGAAATTTTCTTCCTTTTGTGTCAATCTTCTTTCTTGACGTATTGTCTCGTTTCTTCTCTCACGAAGTTCGTTTTCAGACTCGCTTCGCATTTTGAATATCTCGTCCTTTGCTTCAAGGACCGCTTCTTTTCTTTTTTGTTCAGCTGATTTAATAGCATCGTTTATGATTCTTCTCGACTCATCTTCCGCAGAACCAATCTTTGCTTCTGCTATCTTACGGCGATATGCAACGCCGAAGTAAAAACATGCTATTCCGGCGACAACCGCCGCCACAATCGCTGAAACAACCGGTACAATTATAGATACCATTGCTTCATTTGTCTCCTAACTAAAATTCATTTTTCATCACTTTTTTATGGCAAAGTAATGAAATTATTGTGAAATATATCCATTATTTAAAGCCTACTAGCTTTATATTAAAACATATACGACAAGTAATATTTTAGACCTAATATTTCAATATGTCAATGGTTTGTTAACATTTATTATATATTTATTTTTCGTCTTGTTTTTTTTTATATTATATAGTATAATATTTTTTAATATTAAATCAATATTAAAAAGCTGTTATTTGTGAACGAGCGCAGGTGTTTTTGCTTTTACAGAGAGTGCCGCTGAAGTTGGAAAGGCACAAGCGAACCCATTGCGACACCATCACATTAGCTTTGTCGTTAAAAGCGACGACGGTTTGGCGCGTTATAGCCTGCTTAAAGTGGCGATTTCAAATCGCAATTTGGGTGGAACCATGGAGTTTAAAGCTTCATCCCTTGTTTTTGGGATGGGCTTTTATTTTTTTTAAGGAGTTTAAATATGGCAGTAACACTTACATTAAAAGGTGAACAAAGAGAGTTTGAAAGCGGAATAACCCCCGCTGAAATCGCAAAATCAATCGGCATGGGACTATACAAAGCCGCATGTGCCGCAAGAGTAGACGGACAAAACGTAGATCTTAGAACCCCAATCACCCACGATTGTGAGGTCGAGATTTTAACTTTTGACGACGAATACGGCAAAAAAGCATTTTGGCACAGTTCCTCGCATCTTATGGCACAAGCTGTCCACCGTCTTTTCCCTGACGTCAAATTTGCAATCGGCCCCGCTATCGAAAGCGGTTTCTATTACGACCTTGACAGCGAAAGAACATTCACACCGGACGATTTTGAAGCAATCGAAGCCGAAATGGCAAAGATAGTTAAAGCAAACATACCTCTTGAACGTTTCACACTCGACCGAAACGAGGCTTTGGAATTTATGAAAACCGAGCCGTATAAAGTTGAACTTATTTCGGAACTTCCCGAAGGCGAAACAATAAGCTTTTATAAACAAGACGATTTTTGTGACCTTTGCGCTGGCCCACACCTTATGTCAACCGGCGCAATAGCCGCCGTCAAGCTAACCTCGATAACCGGGGCATACTGGCGCGGAGACGCAAGCAACAAGATGCTCCAACGCCTTTATGGTATAGCTTTCCCAAAATCTGCCCAATTAAAAGAACATCTCCTAATGCTTGAAGAAGCAAAGAAAAGAGACCACAGAAAACTCGGAAAAGAACTTGAACTTTTCGAGATCATGGAAGAAGGTCCCGGTTTTCCGTTTTTCTTCCCAAAAGGAATGGTTATACGCAACAAGCTTGAAGAGATGTGGCGCGAGGAACACCAAAAAGCGGGTTATGTTGAGATTAAAACACCGCTTATTCTTAATCGTTCTCTTTGGGAACGTTCGGGACATTGGGGTCACTATCGCGAAAATATGTACACAACCTTGATAGACGAAACAGATTTCGCAATTAAACCTATGAACTGTCCCGGCGGAATACTTGTGTACAACAACAAACTCATGAGCTATCGCGACCTTCCGTACCGCGTCGGCGAACTTGGTATTGTCCACCGCCACGAGCTTTCGGGAGCGCTCCATGGACTTATGCGTGTTCGCTGTTTCACACAGGACGACGCACATCTTTACATAACAGAAGACCAAATTGTCGAGGAAATTTTGGGCATTGCTCGCCTTGACGATAAACTATATCGTATGTTCGGGTTTGAATATTCTATCGAACTTTCGACAAGACCGGACGACTTTATGGGGGAAAAAGAAACGTGGGACAAGGCGGAAGCCTCGCTTAAAGAAGCCCTAGACAGGTTTGGGAAACCATATAAAATCAATCCGGGCGACGGCGCGTTTTACGGTCCGAAGATCGATTTCCACCTTCGTGACTGTGTCGGAAGAACATGGCAATGTGGAACTATCCAGCTTGACTATCAACTGCCCGAGCGTTTCGACATGACATATATCGGGGCTGACGGTGAAAAACACCGTCCAGTCATGCTACACAGAACGATTCTCGGAAGCATCGAACGCTTTATCGGTATTTTAACAGAGCATTTCGCCGGAGCGTTTCCGCTTTGGATGGCTCCCGTCCAAGTTATGGTTATCCCAATTGCGGAAGCCCACCACGAATATGCCTCGCAGGTTACTAACCGTTTAAGTGCGCTTGGCATGAGGGTTGAGTGTGATAAACGTAGCGAAAAGATGGGATATAAGATAAGAGAAGCCCAACTTCAAAAAACTCCTTACATGCTTGTTGTAGGAGACAAGGAAAAAGAAGCCGACGCCGTTGCCATTCGTTCACGAAAAAATGGAGACATGGGAACAAAAGCATTGGATGAATTTATCAAGTTAGCCCAGCAAGAAATCGACGAAAAAGCCTT
Source organism: uncultured Oscillospiraceae bacterium (assembly GCA_964369645.1). Taxonomy (GTDB): domain Bacteria; phylum Bacillota; class Clostridia; order Oscillospirales; family Ruminococcaceae; genus CAYJAY01. The sequence continues at coordinate 30,002 of CAYJFO010000001.1, forward strand.
TTAAATAAGCATAAAACAAACATAAAACAAAAAAAGAGAAATTTTTTTGAAAAATTTCTCTTTTTTTGTTGACAAACCGATTTAAATTTGTTAAGATATTAAAGCTGTACGAGACATTAGCTCAGCCGGTAGAGCATCTGCCTTTTAAGCCGAGGGTCCGGGGTTCGAGTCCCCGATGTCTCACCAAACGTCGCAAACTAACAAAGTTTGCGACGTTTTTCTTATAATTACTCTTTACATTATTTAGGTGACACAAATGAACTTAACGTATGCTTTAATGTTATTCTTTCTTTTTATTTTAATCTATCTTTTAATAATCGAGGTTTTCACCGTGTTGTTTCGTCTAACCGGAATGACGTATGACAAAGCAAATCTACAGGTTATCTCGATGCTTACCAACTGTGGATTCACGACACAGGAAAGCGAGAACATAACTATTTTCAGAATGCGCAGAAAACTTGCGAAACTAACTATTATCTTCGGCTATCTTTTCACCGTTATTATCATGTCGAGTATAGTCAACATATTTCTCTCGCTTAGTTATTCCGAAGTTGAAAACATGTGGGAAGCGGTTGTCGTTATCTTTATATCGGTTATGATTATTACTGTTATAATGCGATTTAAATGGGTGCGCCACTTTGTTGACGCACGTCTTGAAGCTCTCGGAAACCGAATAATGTTCGGAGACGGTTCAAACGCAATCATTCTTCTTGAGATGTTCGGAAGCAGCGCAATGTGTGAAATCAACCTTTCAAGGCTTCCTTTAGAGTTTGACAACATCAAACTTAAAGACTCGGGGCTTAAGGAAAAATATAAAATTCAAGTTATTCTTATAAAAAGAAACGGCAAAACGTTAAGCATAATGAACGGCGAAGAGGTTCTTTCCACTAACGACACTGTGGTTGTTTTCGGAAATTACGGCAACATAAAAAAACTGTTTAAAAAGCCGACACAAGTTGCAAACCAAACAACCGACGTTTAAACAGTTTTAACGATCTTTTTATACATGAGCCTCGCTTTTTTGATTTAAATATCCATCATACAAACTGTATGCGGTAACCGTCACAACGACGACAATTCCGCCTATGATAGCAAACGTTCCGGGAGTTTCTCCGTTAAAGATAAACACCCAAACAGGATTTAGAAGCGGTTCTAACATAGCAATTAAAGAACACAAAAACACAGGGCAATCTTTCGCGGCAAGCGTGAACAAGATATACGGTATACCGAGTTGAATTACCCCTAAAAAGACTATGTTAACTATTGGAGCAATTGAAATATCGGTTATCGGATATCGAATTAAAAATGCTATCCCGACAACCGCAGTTATTATGTTACCGATAAGCAACGTCGAGGTTCGCTCATTTTGCGAAACAGCCCCAACCGTCATAAACAAAAAAGCAAGCGCAACCCCCGCCAAAATAGCAAGAAAATTTCCAAGCATGTTCCCAACCGAAATTTCGTCGAAGAAAAAAAGCGCAATTCCGAAAAACGTAAGTAACGCCGCCAAAATATCATGGCGGCGAAATTTTTGCCCCAAAAAAACCGCGGAAAAGATCATCAAAAACACGGGCTCAGTGTATTGAAGCGCAATTGCGTTTGCGGCGGTCGTTAGCTTGTTCGCTACGACAAACAAAAAAAACACAAGCGTCATCATTATTCCGCCAAACACCGTCTTTTTGTTTACAATGGGCTTTATCTTGCAAACCAACATAAATATTGCGGTTGTAATCCCGGCGAATAAACTTCTAAACCCGGCTATGACTAACGGGTTCCAATCGATAATCTTTATAAATATTCCAGATAAAGACCAACCGACGGCACACAAGACCATCAAAATCACGCCTCTTCTAAGCGCAGTTTTATTTGTTGCCATTCTGCAAACCCACCCTTAACTTCCACAAAATTTTTGTTCAAACACCAAAAGTTCATCTTGTTGTTCTTTGATTGATCCAAAATTATTATATATTTTCAACTTGATTTTCTCGCCATTTTCAAGCTTTAAACGCACAGTGTTGTTAAAAAACACAGTGCGTTTATTTTTGTATTTTTCAACGTCATCAAGAGATATCTTTTTCCCCTCTATAACCATTAAAGCCTTGTTTAGCTTAGCAAATATTAAATGTTCATGTGTTATCCCCAAAAAATAATCAAAGTTTTTAGGTAAATCCTTGACATTTGATTTAATAATCGTTGTATATACAGCTGCTAAAATCGGGTTTTCTTTTGTTCCCGTTATAAGTTTCAACATCTTTTGTCTTGTATCTTGTTGAATTAACCCTTGGTTGTTTAAATTTTTTAAAAAATTGTTCCCTTTTTGATCGTCCAACAAACAAAGGTATTCCATCATTGTTGCGGCATTAATTTCTTTCTTTAGTTCTCTTTTGAAAAAAACTGCTTTAACGCCGAAAGCCACACCAACGATACCTAGAACAATCGCAAACAACAGCGAAATATTTTCAAACAAGACAAATGCATTATTAAATCCATTAATAACTATATAAATAATTTGAGCAAAGACAATAGCAAAAAAGGATATAGTAAGTATTACTCTGTTCATCTTTTTTGAAAGTTTCGATTTAAAGGTAACAAGGATAAACAGTAGCGAAAAAACAACCAATGTATTAAAAATTACGTTTCGAATAAATGGAAACGTCTCTTCTGTTGCGACGGTTGAAATCTTATAAAACGTTTGAATTTCATCTGTTAAAATGTTATTTTCCGAAAGAATAAGTGTCGCCCCTAAAGAAACAATAGCAACAACTATAATAATTACAAAACGCTTAAAACTATAGTTCAAAAAGCCCTCCCGATTTTTCACAAAACAAAAAAATATCAAGTTTTAAAACAACGTTGTCTGTTGTTCTATTAGTGGAAATTTTGATACATATTTAAACACCGCGTCAACGCCATAAATAATATCGTTTTCTGCGCAAAACTTTTTTATCATACGCGATAAAACCGCGCTGTTTTTGCTTCGGATACCATATGCCGCGCCAAAGTTACGCATATATTCTTTTTTAAGTCCGGGAAAATGCTCGTCGAGCTTTTTAAAGTAGTATTCCCTGTTCCCAAATCTCAACGTCATGCCCGTTCCAAACGTTAGTATCCCCTTAACATTCGCCTGTTTACAATAGGACAAAATACCCTCGACATTTTCTTTTGTATCATTAATAAACGGCAATATAGGGCAAAACCAAACGACGGTCGGTATCCCCTGTTCGTTAAATCTTTTCAAAACCTCAAATCTTTGTTTTGTTGTCGCTACGTTAGGTTCTACTATTTTACAAAGATCTTCATCATACGTCGTAAGTGTCATCGCGACAACACATTTTGCTTTGTCGTTTATTCTTTTTAAAATGTCAATATCTCGAAGCACAAGGTCGGATTTTGTCAAAACCGAAACGCCAAACCCATGTTTTTCGATAACCTCAAGGCATTTTCGCATATTTTCAAGCTCTTTTTCAAGCGGAATATACGGGTCGGTCATAGCCCCTGTCGTTATCATACACCTTGCGCGTTTTTTTGAAAGAGCTTTGTCGAGAAGCTCAACAGCGTTAACCTTAACTTCGATATCCTCAAAACTATAGGTCATTCCGTAACATTCGCTTCGCGAATCGCAATAGATGCAACCATGGGTACAGCCGCGGTATATGTTCATGTTGTTTTTTGCTGACAATATGCTTTTTGCCACAATCTCTTTGATTTTAAATCAACTCCGATTAAATATTAGCGTTATTTCTCGGTTTGTCTCGTTTAGTAATTGTACCATATTCCTGTCGACATATAAATATTTTTGAAACAATTAAATTTAAACTTTGATAAGCTTAAATCCCAAAGTAAATTCCATAATGAACTTCACTTTGGGATTTGCGTTAAATATTATTTATTATCTCTATTTTATCTTGATACGCTTTGTAATGCGGAATGTTAAAACTTTGCCATCCTAAACTCTCCTCATCATATTCGATAATACGATTGTCTTCTAAGTAATCCATGTACAAATAATCTTTGGAAAGCAAAAAACCAATCTCTATTGATTTTATCTCATCATACGCATCTGCCGACAGCGACGCAAGGTAATAAAAATCTGCGTCTCCCGTTTGGTTGTATATCTCAACGTGGCTTTTTGCAACAATGCCGTCAATATTTATAAGGTTAATACTAATATAGAAAGTAAGGCCGATAAGCGCATATGCTGCAATTATCTTTAGTTTTGACTTAAATATAAAAACAAGCGTTATGACAAGCCCGATAATTTCAAACCACAAGAATATCATCACAAGAACACGAAGCCTTGTCAACCCAAACTCTTGGTAATATAGCATCATCTTGTAAAACGACAAGCCCGCAAGCATAACGGTTAAAACGCAAAGCCCCGCCATGAAAATTTTGATAACCGAGCTTCCCGTGACTTTCGTTACATAGATGCGATTTTTTGCAACTTTAATCGTCGTCAACATAACCGCAATGTTAATGAACGTAAGTATTAACAGTTCAAAGAAACCACGCCGTGCGTATTCCGAATAGGTGTAGCCATACGGCAACTCCGTTTCTAAAAACAAATAGGTCACTTGTATGTATGCAAAGACAGAGTACACAACCATCAACATACAGTTAATCATCAAAAATATGATTAAGTCTTGCGGCTCTTGTTTTTGTGTGGGTTTCGGTTTTGTGCGCGGCGGTGTTAAAGCCTGTTTCTCTTTTAAACTACCGTTGTTCAACGAAGCCGCTAACATCTCGATATGCCTAGCTTCTGTTATCTCACTTTGGTCGGCATTAGTTTGTTTAGTTTCGGTTGTTACTTCAACTTTTTTGGTTTGTTGTTCCCCTTTAACCGTTCCGGCCTCGACAGTTTTTAGCTCGCTTATCTCTTTATTGTCTCTTTGTTTTTTCTCGACAAACAACATATAAAGTTGACAGAAAAAGTATATCGCTATTACTATCGCCAAAACAATCTTAAAGAACAGTTCCACAAAAAAAGCTAAATTTAACTTTTCTAAAAAGTCTTCCACCAATCGTGAAAAGATTAAATCGGCAGAACTTAACAACGCAAGCACCACCAAAACAAGTGGTATACAAATACAAAGCCCAATGACTATCTGTCTAAAAATTATTGATTGCTTTGAAGAACCTAAAAACGTAGAGCCCATCATTTTAGCCGATGTTTTTGTGTAGTTTAGCGGCTCGAAAACTCTTGTCAAACTTCTTGAAACAAACCCAAACCCGCCCTCTTGGATATTAAGTTTATTTTGAAGATCCAAAAGCATCGCCGAAAACAAAATCCACATAACTATAACGTTATAAAAGCTAAACATTCTGTTTGCTCTTAATGTGAACGACAACGAAATTAATATTATCGGAACAAACCACAAAAAAGCTCTTTTGTTTTTTACCTGTTCAACGTCTTTTAAAAAAACAAAAAGCATTGCGCACGTCATCAAGATAAAAAGGGTCATTCCTATTCCGACATACCATTCAGTCGTTAGATATACGCAAAGAAACCCAAGCGCTAGCGCAACTTTAAACAATCGCTTTATTAGTTGTTTGTTTATATCTAAATTTTGCATAATTAGTACCATCCTTTATAATTGATCTTTGGTTTACTATAAAGCAATCCAAAGTTTAAAACAAAATATACTCTTGTTAAACAAAACAAATATCCTATATTATAATAAGTTATATGTTTCTTTGTGATAATTTTGTGTTTTTTTGGTATACTTGATAATTTAATCTTTCTTAAATTCTAAAATCTCGCCCGGTTGACATTCAAGAACCTCGCAAAGTTTTTCAAGCGTCGAAAACCTAACCGCTTTTGCTTTGTTGTTTTTTAGAATCGATAAATTCGCCTGTGTAAGGTCGATCTTTTCGGCAAGTTCCGAAAGTCCTATTTTACGCTTGGCCATCATGACGTCAAGGTTAATTATAATTCCCATAAACTCTCCCCTTTATATCGTCATGTCGTTGTCTTGTTTGTAGCTAACCGCCTTGGAAAACAAGTCTTTAATCGTCAAGCAAAACAGCCCCGCCATTCCGAAAACCGCAATTATTATAACTGTTGCAAGGGTTGGAACAAAAAATATCTTTACCACTGCAACAAAAAATATTATAAAACAAGCTCTTCCCATATTAAGAAGATATCTTATGTTTTTTTCAACAAAAGGGTTGTTATCTAGCGTTTTGTAAATCGACATAAGATTGTAAAGAATGTAGATTGCACACGCGCCGAATATAAAAAGTACAACCGTCATAAAAGGATAATAACGAGTTTCAAGCTTTACAAATTTATAAAAAAATCTTGTCCAAAACGGAATTGTGATGGTCACGGCAACCCCAAAGTAAAATATAAAATTAACCAATAATTTAGTAAGTTTTTTCAAATTATCTTGTTTTCTCATTTTGGCTTTCCCTTGTTGATTTTTTTTGTAGTTTAGCATACCAAAAGATGTTTGTCAATATTTTTTTATCGTTTTTCGATATTTTTTTGTTGATAAACAAATTTGACGTTTTGTATCGAAATAAAGTATAATCATATCAATATGCTTTCAAAAATAACGAAAGGGCGGTTGCAAAACCACAATGAAGTTTAATAATTTTTTGTACTTTGCTAAATTTGGAGTTAAAACTATACTGTTTAAAAAGAAAGATCCTATTTTGGGAACCATTATACTAACCGATAAATGCAACCTTTCTTGTAAACATTGTTCGGTAAACAACATAACCGCCGTTATGCATAGTTATGAACAAGTAAAAAGCGAGATGGCTTGGCTTTATAGAATGGGTATTCGCATCTTGTTTTTTTGTGGCGGCGAAACATTTATGTGGAACGACGATGGCAAAACTGTGCGCGACCTTGTTAAGGAAGCAAAAAAGATGGGTTTTTTAATTGTAAACGTCGTTACAAACGGAACGTTTGAGCTTAACCTTCCCGAAGCAGATCTTATCCTTTTAAGCGTTGACGGAGATAAACAGCGCCACAACGATATACGCGGAGACACATATGATTTAATTATGCAAAACATTAAAAACGCGACAAGCGATAATATCTGCTTTTACATGGCAATTAATCAGATAAACAAAGACACTATTCGCGACGTTTGCATAACCGCACGCGACACAAAAAACGTTCGCGCCGTTTCGTTTAACTTCCACACCCCCTATCAAGACACAGAGCACCTAGCGCTTTCTATTTCTGAAAAACTTAAATGTTTTAAAACTATCAAAAAGATGATAGACCAGGGAGTCCCAGTGTTTAACCTTAAATCCGCGTTTCCGTACATTGCGAATAACAGTTTCCCGACGCCGTGCCATCAATGTGTCGTTATAGAAAATGGAATTATCCACACCTGTGGACGATGTATCGAGGTTTCGGGGCTTTGCAAAAACTGTGGGTATTTTTTTGTCGCAGAGTACACTTTACTTTTTAGCGGAAAGATAAAGATAATCTTGGATATGCTTTTTACCTATCTTAAATATATCTAATAAACTATTATATTGTATACATATATTTAGCCTTTACGCCTTTTAACGAATGGAGATTTAATGAGCTTTTTAACCACCGTTTCAAGAATGTGGTTGACTAAAACCACAAAACCTTTTACGTTTACAAACGAATATGACAATTCACTTGATTTCGAGCAACTTGAAAATCTGGGACTTTATGTTCACATACCGTTTTGCAAAAACATCTGTGACTTTTGTCCCTATTGCAAGGAAATTTATGACAAACAAAAAGCAAACGTTTATATCGACAGTTTAATACAAGAGATCCATCTTGTCGGAAAAGGATTGCAAAATAAAAAGATGGTAACAAGCCTTTATTTTGGCGGAGGAACTCCGGCTTTGGTTGCAAACAGGCTTTACGAAATCATTGATGCTTTAAAGCTATATTTTGAGATAACCGAAGGCATTGGGCTTGAACTCCACCCCGAAAACGTCAACACCGAGACACTTGAAACGATAAAAAAAGCCGGTGTCACAAAAATAAGCATCGGTATCCAGTCTTTTTCAAAAAAGTTCTTAGATGTTTTGGGTAGAAACCCCGCTAATATTGAAGACTTATCAAACGCTTTGAAACAAACTTCGTTTGAAACGGTGTCGATGGATTTTATATTTGCTCTTCCAAACCAAACAAAACAAGATTTAATAACCGATATCGACACGGCTTTTTCTATCGGCGCAAACCACATAGCGGTCTATCCGTTTATTGACTTTACGTTTACAAAAAGCGCGGTTAAAACGATGGACAAAAAACAAAAAAGAAAACTGCTCGACGATATAACACTTTACTGTCAAAAAAAATGTTACAAAAGGGACTCAATCTGGACGTTTTCCAACACAGATAAAGCAAAGTATTCCTCTATGACAAGAGACAACTTCTTAGGGTTTGGTTGTTCCGCAACCACACTTTTAAAGGATAGTTTCAAAATCAACACGTTTTCCGTCCAACATTATATCGAGCGCATCAACAAAAAACAACTCCCAACTTCGCTTACAATTCGTTTCACCAAAAGACAACGTATGGTTTATTTTTTATTTTGGACGGCATATAGCACACATGTAAATCCAAAAGCCTTTGAGGAGTTTTTCGGTGTTTCGCTTAAAAGCAAATTTGGTTTTGAAATTTTACTTGCAAAGAAACTTGGGTTTATAACGGAAACAGACGGAATCTTGTCGATGACGTTAAAAGGCGCGTTTTACTATCACCACTACGAAAACTACTACACACTTTCGTATATAGACAAAATGTGGTCGGTTATGCGAAAACAAGCGTTTCCAAAAGAAATAAAATTTTAGTTTTAAAATATGTATTAAAAACGCTTTAACAAAAAGTGTTGAATACCTCCTGTTAAACAAGAAGAAACCATCAAGCTTTTTGCAGTATACAATTTATAAAGCGCAAAAAGCGGAACGGGTTTTTAGGGCGTGTGTCGCCCTAAATCGTTGAGGGGGTTTTGGGGGTGTCGGGGGACAAAGGGGGAGATTCGAAACTCCCCCTAGTCCCCTGACAAAAAACGCTTCTCTAAAAAAAATTGCTCTTCTGATTATTTATATAATCGCTGCCTTGCGGCAGAGCTCTTGGAAATAATCCTGCGGATTATTTATATAATATTATTACCGATCAAAAAGGCAAAGGGTCAAAATTTAACCCTTTGCCTTTTTTTGTAATAATTAAATATTAGAAATCTGTTTTTGTTCTAGTTCACTTCGACAAGATGTTGAAGATATCCGTATCCCCTTTCGGTCATCTCGTCATACGGTATGAACTCAAGCGCCGCGCCGTTTATACAATACCTTAATCCACCGTCGTCAACAGGTCCGTCCTCAAACACATGCCCAAGGTGCGAATCGCCTACGCGACTTTTAATTTCAACTCGTTTCATTCCAAAACTGCTATCGTCGTGTTCGACAACAACGCTTTGGTCGATAGGCCTTGTAAAGCTAGGCCACCCTGAACCGCTGTCGTATTTATCGGTTGAGCTAAAAAGCGGTTCACCGGTTACGACGTCAACATATATACCCGATTGTTTATTGTCATTGTATTCGTGGGTAAACGCGCGTTCTGTTGCGCCATTTCTAACTACGTCATACTGCAACTCTGAAAGTTGTTGTTTAAGTTGTTCGTCGGTCGGAACTTGATATGACGATGGGTCGATAACCGTCAAACCCTCGCTTGCCGTGCTAAGATCTATATGGCAATATCCGTTAGGATTTTTCTTTAGGTAATCTTGGTGGTACTCTTCCGCAAGATAGAAATGTTCAAGCGGCAAAAGTTCAACCGCCAACGGTTCATCATACTGTTGTTGAACGATATCTAGATGTTTTTTCGCAACTTCCTGATGCATTTCGTTTTCAAAATATATTCCTGTTCGATACTGTGTTCCGACGTCGTTTCCTTGTTTGTTTAGACTTGTCGGGTCAATTATCTTAAAATAATGCTCAAGCAAAAAGTCAAGTTCAACCTGTTTCGGGTCAAAAACGACCCTGACGGTTTCGGCGTGGCCAGTGTTGTTGTAGATAACGTCTTGATAACTTGGGTTTTCCGTGTTACCGTTTGCATACCCCGATGAAGAATCATATACCCCGTTTATCCTGGCAAAATATTCCTCGACACCCCAAAAACAACCGCCTGCAAGGTAGATTGTTTCAAGTTCTTCGCTTTGAATTAGTTGTTGAACTTGTTGTTCTTTTTGTTCAAACGATAGCGTCATCTCTTCTGCTTCCTCCTTGTTTGTCTCGTTTATTGGCGAGTCTTGCGTATATATATCGGAACATCCGACAACTAAACCGCACATGCTCAGTGTTAATATTATTACCGCGATTTTATTTTTAAACATATCTGATTTTTCCTTTCTAAACTTTTCTTATGCGCTCCATTTTCTATAAAGCATATACGTCCTCCTTGGAAGTATCCTTGACGTTAGTATAGCTAAAAAATAATAAGTTAATATGGAGTAATTTTGTCTAATTAATTAATTTTATATTATATTCTTTAAACAACTGTGAACAAAAAAGCGGCCAACCTTTTTAAAGGTTGGCCGCTTTTTGATTCATTTCATGTTTAATCAATAGTATTCGTCGTCGTCATCATAATCATCGTCGTCATCGTCATCATAGCCGTTGTCGTTAACAACCTTACCGGTTGACATCACAACAAGCAATGCTGCCGCGGCAAGGAACATTGCGGCAACTGCTAGCATTATAGCAAGGTTAGCTCCTTCAGAGGTAAACCCTTTTATAAGCCTTAGTATCTCTGCGCCCTCAACCGCTATCGCTCCTGAACTGTCAACGGTTGGGTCGGGAACTCCAAGCGACATCAAAGTCATTACTAGAGCAACAAGCCCGACAAGTCCAAATAAAATTCCAAAAATCAGTTTAGCAATGCTCATCTTTACAACCGGTTGAGCAACATCGTCAAACCCTCCGAAACCTTTGGGCGGAGAAAATTGCTCTGAGACCCCTCTAAAAGCATTGGAATTTTGCATCATTGCAGGATTGTTGTTTCTTTGATTATTTAAAAACCCGTCGTTAGCAACGGTTTGCATAGGGGGTCTTTGAGGCGGCATATTTTGTGCGCCCATTCTTTGGTGCATAGCCGCTGAAGGTGGTTGGTTTTGTGGTCTCAACTCTTGTTGTTCAGCAGGCGGACGTTGGTTTTGAACCAAAGGTCGCTGGCTTTGTACGTATGACCTTTGTTCCGAGATCGGCTGCCTTTGTTCAACTGGTGGTCGTTGACTAGTCACTTGAGGACGTTGCTGTGGCGCTTGCTGTCTTTGTTCATCCATCGGAGGACGTTCGCTTTGAATTTGTGGCCTTTGCGCCGGGTTAATTATAGGGCGAGCGACCGATTGTTCGGCGTTTATTTCCCTTTGTTGTTTTGGTTGTGGTGTTTGTGTTGCTGTTGGTGGTGTGTTTTGTGGTTCGACAGGGGGAAGTTTATGCGCTTGTTGTTGGGCACGGGGTACAGACATCGGCGCAACACTTCCCGGTTTGATTGGTTGATTTGGTGCGGCAAGTTTCTTTTGAGCCGCAACTAAAACTGCGGTCCTTGTCATTATAACTTCATCCGCTACATAGTCTCCCGCCAACTGATCCGGATTGAAAAATTGCGGAATAAAATTCCCCGATTTTCCCGAACCAACCACGACACACAATGCATATAATACAATTATTAAAAATATTACAAGATTTAAAAAGCTCGCAAATTTAAAATCCATCATCGACGAAATGTTTGTCGCTAACGTTTCGGGTTCAAGGTATCCGTAATACCCGAATGCGGCCAGCAACACCATTGTTATTGCAAGCGAAAAAACTGTTGTTACAAAATTAAATTTTTGACGGTTAAGTAACAAAGCTAACATCATCGAAAGCATTGTAAAAAACAAAACGGCATAAAGACCGACAAAATAAAGTGAGATTATATAATTCAAAACAAAGTTTAATCGTATAAGCATGCTAAATATAAACGTCAAAACATATCCGACAGAATAGGTCACCGCGGCGGCAATTAACGTTGCGGTTAAACGCGCAGCGGTTATTCCGGCGGTCGCAAGGCCCATCTTAATCAACAGATTACATCGGTTATTATTTATCTCCGCAAAACCAAAAAGTTTTGGATGGATAATATAGTGTATCAAAAGGGTTATAAGCGCAAGCGTTACGTATATATATTGCATTCCGAACAACGAGCTCGGAAGATATGTCGGTATAACGTCTTCCCCAAGCGACGTTTGAAGTATAATCAAGATATAGTGCGCCGCAATAGCGCCCATAACGATTCCGGCCGCCCAAATCATCTGTCGAGGAAAATCAAATCTGCCATTTATTAGTTGTTCTTTTTTTTCAATTTTAATGAATCCCGAAATATCACTCATCTATTTCACCAATTCTTTCCGACCCAAAACAAACGACCTAACCCCAAGCCTCACGGTTTTGAGGTCGATTTCGTTGTTACTAAGTTCGACAACAACGTTTTCAACAACCGAAGCGTCTGCTCCTTTTCCTTTAACCGTTACTTTATCGTTGTCTGTCGAGAATTCGAGATTTTCAAAAGCTTTTGAAATCTTTTCGATCTTTTCGGCATCATTTGATTCAAACGTCATAATCTCTTCACAGTATTTTTCTATAAACTCTCTGTAAACTCCGTTAAACGCAACCTCGCCTTCTTTTAAAGCCAAAACTCTATTTGGTAGATTGCTTGAGAGTATGTCGTTGCAATCGTTCATAATAACCGTTATATCACGAAGTCTTAACATCTCGAAAACTTTCATCATTCGTACTTCGTCTTCCGGTTCAAGCAATAATTTTCTAAAGTTAATTACAACGCATCTGATTAACGGATTTTGTGTGGCCGCTATAAGTAAAACCATGATTTTTCGTGCAGTCGAGAAAAGTTTCATAGTGTCGTCCGCAACGTTGTCAAGCCCGAGTTTCTCGAGAATTTCGGTTAATTTTTGTATCTTAACTTCGTCGTCAGTCTGAACCTTTGCAATGCATTGCATAAGGAAATCAAAAACCGTCATTCGGTCGGGAACCATCGAATCGTCGTCGATATAAAGAACTTCTTGCATTATGCTTTTGCTTCGTACTTCGTTTCCATTGATAAGCATATCGCCGTTAGCAAGTCCTAGCCCCGTTCCGACAAGTTTAGCTATCGCGTATTTTGTCGCTTCGTCCTCGCTTGTAACGACGGTGCAACTTGAAACGGGGAAGTTTGCTGTGACGTTTGAAAACACCGGTATTCCCTCGTCATCCGACGAAGAAAGTAGATATTTTGACGTCGCTTCTCGTATGTTTATATAACTCCTGTCCGGAAATTTAAACAGGTTGTTTTGCGTAAAGATTTTGTCGAAGTCCGCAATAACCACCGCTTGTTCAAGTTTGCTTTGAATCTCCGCAATGTCCACCTTTGGCTTTTGAATCTGGTTCGCTTTAGGAAGCTGCGGTAGAGTTGTTGGTGGGGTTATCGGCGTGTTGATTTGTGGCGGCTGTTTTTGAGCCGTCGGCGCGCCGCCTTGTGGCGGCCGTTGTAAAGGCGGCCGTTGCATAGGTGGCCTTTGCTGCCCTTGCGCTCCCCTTTGCGGTCGTGCTTGTCCGACAGGGCCTTTGTTTGACGGTGGTCTCCTGTCGGGAGGTTTTTGGTTTGGGTTTGGGTTTGGCCGAGGCCCCCTTTGCATTTCGGGAGACATTGGTCTTTGTTGCATACTACCCGGACGCGCGGGAGGTTTGTTTCTTGGAGCATTCGGATTAAACGAACTTCCGTCATGGTTGTTCGCTTGATTTACCGGTCTTTTGGGCTGTACCGGTCTTTCGTCGTCCTCCGACACAGCCTCTTTAAAATTTCCTCTTTTACCTTTTCCAAAAGTTTGGTCGAATTTACTTCCCGAAAACGGAGTAACTTCGTTTTTATTTTGTTGATCGAATATATCGGATTTTGGTTCGTTGGAACCAAAAGGATCATTGTCGTTTTGTTCAAATCCCTGTTGTTGGCCATTAAATGCCTGTTGGCCTTGCGACATAAAGTTTATTCCGCCAGCGCCACCGTTTGGTTGCGCACCAAGGTCAAACGCACCTTGTCCACCGTCAAAAGATTGTCCTAACGAAAAATCGTTATAATTTGAACCGTCCGTTACGTTTTGCGGCATATTGTTTGCGCCAAACAAGTTGTTTTGCACACCCAAATGTTGCATAACGTCATATGCCGGATTTTGTGCATGATCGGGTATCGGCAACTGAACGGGGCTGTTTTGCGGCATACCATAGTTCATTCCCTGTGACATGTCGAAATTTTGAGCCAGATCTTGGGTTGGGTTAAATCCTGATTGTCCCATCGGCATCGACTGCATACCGTTTCCGTAGATATCCTGTCCTATCGGCATTTGGGGTTGCCCTGTCGGTTGAGAAAAATCTTGTGCCGACGATACACCAAACATGCCTTGCGAGAAATCTTGCATAGGTTGAAGTTGTGCTGGCTGTCCCGGTTGTACATATCCGCCGCCATACATCGCTTGTTCTTGTGGGTTTTGTCCTAAAGCGGTTGGCACCATCATGTTGTCTTGATATTGTGTGCCGCTAAACGACATATCGTTCACACCGATGTTTGGAAGTTGTCCTATTTGAGGTTGATATGGGTCAACAGGCAGCGTCCCGTATTGCAACGGTTGCTGTTGAATCTGATTTTGAGCATAAGGATCTAACCCTTGACCTATCGGTTGGGTCGGTTGTCCTTGAACCGCTTGATTTTGATAGATATCGCCATTTAACGGAACGTTTTGCGCCCCTATTTGTTGAGACATATTTGGCACCTGTCCATTCCCTGTAACGTTGTTAGGGTCGTTTGGATTTATCGGTTGGTTCGGATAAAAATTCTGCATTTTATAACAATTCCTTATATTTTATTATAGATTAAAAATTTCAAATATATCGCTTATTTCTCGCGAATTAAGCGCGCTTGCTATCACAGCGACAAGCCCACAAAAAACAAAAACAATCGCCATTTTTATAACCGCAAACAAAACACTCATTTGTTGGGATTGTTGCTTTATTTCGGGCAGATTAGAGGGCGCCGCCCCGCCGGCTACCGGCGCTTGTGGATTATTTGGCGCTTGTGGATTAGGGTTAGTTGGCGCTTGTGGGTTAATTGGCGCTCGTGTCCCCGTTTGGGCTTTTACTCCACTAGTGTTTCCAGAAACCATACTTACGATTTTTCCTTCCATATTGACAGTTTGTGCGCTTTTCTAGATATCTTTGTTTTTTTAAACCCTTGTTAATTTAAGCTTAAAATAACCAATAAACTTCTGTTTTTTCTTGCTTAATGGCGCAAAAAAACAAGCAAACAAACAATATTTTTTTATTAACTTGATTACTTTTTTCATTTAAGATATAATGGTGTAGTTTAATTATACATAATATAAGCCAAAAATCAAGTTTTTTGTAGTTCAAACTTGGAAAAAATAAAGGAAATTTCTCAAAATATGGATTTGAAAAACCTAATTGAAATGGACGATTGTTCTGTTGCTGTAAAGCTCCAAAACAACCAAGTTATAAAAAGAGTTGGCAAAAGTGTTCGCCCACTCTACGACATCTATCTTAATTTCAAAAACGAGATGAACGGCGCACAGGTTGCTGATAGAATTATTGGAAAAGCCGCCGCTAGTTTGCTTGTCGACGCAAATGTCAAAAGCGTCTACACCTTTTTACTAAGTCATTCTGCTAAACGGCTTTTAGAGTCAAACGGAATAACAACCGAATATGTCACACTTTGTGAACACATCGAAAATCGTCACGGAACCGACCTTTGCCCAATGGAAAAACTTATTGTCGACATAGACGATGTCTCTGTTTGCATCGAAAAGATAGATTGGTTTGTTAAAAACGTCCAATACCCAAATAGTTAATTTCAAGGAGATTTTTTTACATGAGTGATTGTAGCAAAGACTGTTCTTCGTGTGGTAGTGGTTGCCCCTCAAGCGGAATTACCCACGAACTTCCAAATTCGATGAGTCGAATAAAAAAAGTTGTTGCGGTTATGAGCGGAAAAGGCGGCGTTGGAAAATCGCTAACTTGTTCTATGCTTGCCGTTTTGCTTAACCGAATGGGATACAAAACAGCGGTGCTAGACGCCGACATAACCGGTCCTTCGATTCCAAAGATATTTGGTATTACGGAAAAAGCCGAAGGAACTGAGCTTGGAATTCTTCCAAGACCATCCAAAACAGGCATAAAGATTATGTCGGTAAACATGCTTCTTGCAAACGAAACCGACCCAGTAATCTGGCGCGGTCCCGTAATCTCGGGAATGGTTCAAAAATTTTGGACCGACGTTATCTGGCACGATGTCGATTTCATGTTCATAGACATGCCCCCCGGAACGGGTGATGTTCCGCTCACCGTGTTTCAATCGATTCCGGTTGACGGAATCGTTGTCGTAACCTCTCCGCAAGAACTCGTTTCGATGATAGTTGAAAAAGCCGTAAACATGGCCGACATAACCGAAACTCCTATACTTGCGGCGGTTGAAAACATGTCGTACTACGAATGTCACGATTGCAAAACCAAAGTCGAAATTTTCGGACAAAGCAAGGTAGAAAAAACCGCAAGCACCCACGGTATCGACGTAACAGCAAAGATCCCAATTAACCCAAAATTCTCGGCAGCATGCGACGCGGGCACTATCGAACTTTTTGAGTCAAGCTGTCTCGACAACGTCGCGAGCGTCGTCGAACAACTCCTTAAAGGGTAGATGTCGTTTGTGGTTTATTATTCCTATAATAACCGCAAATATCATGATTGTTCAAAAAAAATTTTATAAAACTAATTAAAGCGTATGACGGCGATAAATCATTTTTGTTTTATCAAGCCACTCATACGCTTTTTAAATGCATTATTTTTTTATAAAAATCTAAACTGTTGTCGTTATCTAGTTTGTATCTTTTGGGTTCGATTGTACCACGGCGGCTTTTTTTTGGCGTTTTTTTCTTTTCATCAAGATAAAACTAACAACTCCTAACGCCGTAACGACCGATAAAACTACCCCAACTTCAAAACCGTTTGGAACAAAGTATATCTCTATTTTGTGTTCCCCTTTTTCAAGAGGTATCGCACAAAGTGCACCAAACGCAGGGACTATCTCGGCCACCATTCCGTCTACTTTACAGCGCAACCCTTTTGAATACGGCATCGAAAGAAACAACACGTTATCTCCCGACATGTTAATCGTTCCGTTTATCCCATTGTTCGAGGTTTGTGTAATTTTTAATGTATTTTGCGAAAGATTTATAAGCTCGGCTTCAATCTCGAAAACCTCGTTCCCAACAAGTGCCGTCAAAAGAGCTAACTGGTTTTGCTCTGCAACGTCAAACGAAGATATCGCCGAAACAACCGCATTGTCTGCTTCAAACCCTAACGGCAAAGCATAGTTGTTTTCGTAAAGGGTTGTCGTTTCGTTACTGTCGATTTCTCTAAGATATGGTATTTTATCATTAGAAAACGCATACTTAACTCCCAAAACACTGTCGCTTATAAGAGATGTCGGGCGATAGGCAACCGCTTTAAAATTGTCGTCATATCCAAAGTCGCCCATAAGTTGTTGGAACGGAACGTCGTAAGTCGAAGTAAAAAACGAAAAGCCATAATACCCTAAAACCGAACCGTCGTTTATAGCGGATATGTCGGTTTCGCCTACCCTATATATTTCATCTTGTATATCAAAATATCCAACCGACGTCAACAACTGTTGTTTGTCGTTTTGGGAGGTTGTATAGATCTTTTTTTCTGGAAAGTGTCCATTTTCAACCTGTGTTCTTATAATCAACATAGCATTTAAAAACATCTCGAGCGACAAGATCAAAAGCAAACCGATATAAACCATTTTTAATTTATACTTTTTGTTAATCAACGACAAAATTATACAATAAGTTACGCCAAGCATCGCAGTTAAAACTATCTTGTAAATCTCTATGTCTTGATTAAAGAACCGTATAAAAACGTGTAGCGATAAAAACGCCAAAGCCAAAACAACAAAATACCTTTTTTTTACGTTGTCTAAGTCGTTAAAACTCTTTGCCGCAACACTAATCAACAGGAAGCAAAAACAAAATACATAGCGATACGGAAACGAGTTTGGATAGGAAAAGCCGTGCCACACAATGTCAAGTTCCGGCAACAAAAAGCTTATAAACATAAAACCTACAAAAACCGCTGTGGCGATTTTTTCTTTTACTCCAAACCTTTTTGACACAAAATAAAGCGCGACCAACGAAAACACAAACAAAGAACAATAGATGGTCGGCGCTGCTTGGTTACCCGCTCCGTCATAAAAGCCTATGAAAAGTTTTAGCAAAAGTTGTTTTAATGTAAAATTAAATTCGCCATAACCGTTGTACACGGGAACGGAGTTTTGAACCATAAAAACAACATTTGGAAAAATAATAAACGCCGAAAGCAAGACCGAAACAATCACACAACTAAAAAGGAGGCTCAATATTTTTTTCGCGACTTTCCCCTTTAAAACGGCAATATATATCGTATACAAAGCTACAAAAAGTCCCGTTATATACGCCATATAAAAGTTTGTTATTATTACAGCCGAAACAGAAAATATAAGCAACAGTCTTCCGTCTTTTCCGTCAAAAATTTGTTCAACAGCAAGCACAATAAGTGGCAAAAGAACAACCGCATCGAACCAGAAAAAATTGCTGTAAAAAAACAACCCAAACGACATAAGCGAATATGCTATCGATAAAATAACCGGCTTAACATACCCCGTAAGCACGCGACTTTTTAAATATAAACTCATAGTAGACGCCGAACATGATACTTTAAGCCAAAATATCAAAAGTGCCGCTTTGTCAAGATTTTGTGCGTCAAAAAACAAAACGACCAAGTTAAAAGGGCTTGCAAGATAGTATGCAAATGTTGGGAAAAAGTTCATCGAAAGCCCTATGTTTTGATTAAAAAAAACATCTCCGTTTTTAAGCGCAGACAAAAATGGGATATACTGGGTTTGCACATCCGATATAATAAACGACATCTCGGAAAAAAGCCCGACTCCATTAACCGAAAAAGCCAGTATATAAAGAAGCAAACTTAACGCCCCAGACGCCGTCATCATGATAATATATTTATGCTTTATTCTATTTGTTTTATATTTCATAACACTCTCCAACTTTTGGAAATTATCATTTTATGTTGAAAGTTTTTTGTATTTACTATAATATTATAACAACTATACACAAGATTTGCAAAACACAAGGCAAGTTAAATGAGTGAACAATTGCGTTGATTTACTTTTTGTAAGACTTAATTTTGCCATTACTTGAAGTTAACAAAACGTTTTTTCTAAGGGGTTTTAATTTGGAAACATCAAAGCTTAAAATCAAAGATCTGTTGACGGTTGGTTACATAAAACAAAACAAGCATTTTATTTATGTGTTGTTTGTAACGGTTTTGTTTTTTCTTTTTAACCTATACCTTTTAATGCAACACGAAAGTTGGCTTGACGAAGCGCAAGCGTGGCTTATCGCACGAGACACCGATTTTTTGGGACTTCTCGAACAGGTTAGATACGAAGGACACCCTGTTTTGTGGTTTTTGTTTTTAATGCCGTTTGCAAAGCTTGGGTTTCCGTATGAGTATATAGGGCTTATAAGTCTTTCGGTTGTCACCGTCTCGGTTTTTTTAGTTTTGCGATATTTTCCGTTTGGCATAATATCAAATACAGCGGTTGTACTGTCTTCGGTTTTTATCTACTACTATCCGGTAATTGCAAGAAACTATTGTTTGGTACTTCTCTTAGTTGTTGTTTTGGCGATACTGTATAAGCAACGCAAGCAAAAACCATTAAGATATGCCGTTTTAATAGCAATGCTTGCGCAGACACATGTTCTAATTTTCGGGTTTTGTCTTGCCCTTTTTATTCTTCATTTTTTTGAACTTACAACAGATAAAAGGATACACAAAAAAAGTTTAAGCTATTTAAGCGCAGTTTTCATTCCTCCGCTAAGTTTTGTTTTTTTGATTTTTGAGCTTTTCGGAAGCGTTGGTGCAAATGTTACGGTGTCAGAATTTTCGGCATTTGGAAAGATTACTTTAGACGGAATTTTATTTTCTGCCCTGACCTATTTCAAACATATAATGTTGCGATTTTTTGGAATCGACCTAAATCTTTTTTTCTCGGTTGTGCTTTTTTCCGTTGTGTTGGGCGCGATTGTTGTGGTTGGGTTTTTGTTCCCCAAATCGGCATTTATAACAACTTTTGGAGTTGGTTTTGTATTTGCTGTACACATTCTTATCTACCAAAGCTTTATGATGCAAAAGTTAATTATAGCAGTCCTTGTTATTATATTTTGTCTCTTAACTGTGTTTCACGACAAACCGTTAAAGTATAAAAAAATCCCCGAAATAAACACACGGTATATTAAAAAAACCGCGTCTCTTGCGGTTTTGGTTATCTCCATCCTGTCGCTAGGTTCCCTTTCTTCCGACATAGTCGCAGAACAAGACCGCGTTTATTCCCGTTCGGACGAGATAGCAGGGTTTGTCACGAAAAACCTCCCACCCGACAGCGTAATCGTCTGCCCTACGGTTGGCGACGGCTCTGCCATTGCGCCATATCTTACAACGCAAAAATTATTCAGTCCGTCAAGCGAAGAGTTTTTTACATACCTCACGTGGGACCAATCGTTAAACGTTCGCTTAACAGCCGAACAACTAGCACAAACTATCAACCACAATCTTTCAGACTATCAAAATATATTTATCCTGTTCCAACCATACGGAGTTGTCCCGGCAGTTGACGGATATCCCGGCGGACTAGAGGTTGTTAAAACGTTTTCGGGGGACACTATTCAAGGCGAGCCCGAAATCGTTCTATATAAAGTTCCGTAAATCATCACCGATTAAATTTGTTTCAATAATCCAAAATGTATGGTATAATTTTCATATTATGTTTTTACCTATTTCAAAAAAAGAATTCGAACAGTTAGGCAAAAGCCGTCCCGACTTTATATTCGTGTCGGGCGACGCGTATGTCGACCATCCGTCCTTTGCAAACGCCGTTATCCCTCGTGTACTCGAGGATGCGGGTTTTTGTGTTGCAATAATTTCTCAACCAGATTTTAAAACGAACAAAGATATAACGATGTACGGCGAGCCGAAATATGGGTTTCTTGTAAGTTCCGGAAATATGGATTCGATGGTAAACCATTATTCTGTAACCAAAACAAGGCGCAAGACCGACAGTTATACCCCCGGCGGAATTATGGGAAAGCGTCCCGACTACGCTACAACAGTTTATTCGTTAATGATTAAAAAGGCGTTTCCAAACTGTCCTATTATTATAGGCGGAACAGAGGCAAGTCTTAGACGTTTTGGCCATTATGACTATTGGAGTGACAGCGTTAAAAAATCTGTTTTAATCGATTCGAAAGCAGATCTTTTGGTTTTTGGGATGGGAGAAGCCCCGATATTAGAGATTGCTAACCTCATGCGTGACGGAGTTAAAGCGGACGAGATAACCTCGGTTAGAGGAACATGTTACATAACTAAAACAATAGATTATATGTCTGACTTTGTTCGGCTTCCGTATTACGAAGATATCGTTAAAGACAAAAAGAAATACGCAAAAAGTTATATGCGCCAGTACAACAACTGTGACGCTTTTAGAGGAAAAACTTTGGTCGAGCCGTACCTTAACGATGGCTTTGTTGTTCAAAATCCCCCAAGCCTTCCGCTTACAAAACAACAACTCGACAGGATATATTCGCTCGACTATATGCGCAACTACCACCCCTCGTATGAAGCTTTGGGCGGAGTTCCCGCTATTGAAGAGGTAAGGTTCAGCCTTATAAGCTCGCGAGGATGTTTCGGAGCTTGCAGTTTTTGCGCGCTCGGTTACCATCAAGGAAGGATAGTTCAGTCGAGAAGCCACGAATCGCTTGTTAACGAGGCAAAAAAAATAACGGAACTTTCAGATTTTAAAGGATATATCCACGACGTTGGCGGACCTACCGCAAACTTTCGCAACCCGGCTTGTGCAAAACAGCTTAAAGTAGGAACGTGTGAGCAAAGGCAGTGTCTTTTCCCCTCCCCTTGTGAAAATATAGATGCCTCACATACAGACTACATTGATCTTTTAAACAAACTCAGAGAACTTCCAAAAATAAAAAAAGTTTTTATTCGTTCAGGCGTTCGCTTCGATTATCTTTTGGCGGACAAAGACGAGAAATTTTTTCAACAACTTGTCTCCCATCACGTAAGCGGACAGCTTAAAGTTGCTCCAGAACACGTTTCAAATAGAGTATTAAGCGCAATGGGTAAACCCGAAAACGCTGTGTTCAACCGTTTTTGCGAAAGGTTTAAAACGCTTACAAAAAAAGCGGGGCTTGAACAATATCTTGTGCCCTATCTTATGTCGTCACATCCTGGAAGCGAACTTAAAGACGCAGTTGAGCTTGCAGTCTATCTCAACGAAAACAGAATAAGCCCGGAACAAGTTCAAGATTTCTATCCAACCCCGTCTTCGCTATCTACAACGATGTTTTATACGGGGTTAGATCCTCGAACAATGACCGAGCTCTTTATTCCGAAAACCACCGAACAAAAAGCTATGCAACGCGCGCTTATACAGTTCAAAAACCCTAAAAACAAACAACTGGTTTACAAGGCTCTTGTATCTTGTAACCGACGCGACTTAATTGGAAACGGAAAAGGTTGTTTGATTTCGGATATTGGAACACTTAAAACTCAAAACAAAAACAAAAAAAATATCAAAACAAAAGGAACTAATAAATATAATGGCAAAATTAAAAATCGTTAAAGAACAGAACATTTCAGAAGATTGTATCGTATGCGGAGACAAAAATCTTCTAGGCCTTAACTGCAGATTTTTTGAACTTGAGGACAACTCTGTCGCAGGGATTGTCACCCCGACAAAGGACCACCAAAGCTACCCTGGGCGCGTCCATGGCGGAATTGAAGCCGCTCTTTTGGACGAAACTATTGGACGCGTTTTAATGGCACTTGACCCCGACGGTTGGGCGGTTACTGCCGAGATGAACGTTAAGTTTAAGAAGCCATGTCCATATGACACACAGCTTATAATTCACGGAAGAACGACAGAGCACAACAGACGAATATTTAAAGGCGAAGGAGAGATCTATCTTCCAAGCGGCGAAGTATGCGCAACCGCTACCGCAACATATTTCAAGATGTCGCTTGAAAAGATTGGCGCGGGGGATGTCGAAACACTCGGTTGGCGACCGGCAACCATCCCGTCTGATCTAACCGAAATTGAGATACCTTCGGTATAAAATATTAACTTCAAAAAAACAAAAGGCTTTGGCAATTTTGATCAGTTCAAAAAAGCCAAAGCCTTCTTTTTTTATTTTTTTAGCGTTTTTGTTTTGGTTTTTTCCTAACTGAAAAACCAAACGTTCCAAGACTCTCGCCCAACTTAAAATACTCGCCGTGGGCATACGCCAAAAGACCTGCCCTTTTCATGTCTAGTTTGCCGTTTTTGTCTAGAAGTTTCGGTTCAACCAAAACCGAGACTATGTCCGCCATAAACATGTCGTGGGAACCAAGTTTTATAATCTCAAACACTTTACATTCAAGACAAAGCGGAGATTTCGCAATCGACGGACACGAAACGTTAACCCCAGCTTCAAGAGATAGTCCCATTTTTTTAAGCTTGTCCTCGTTCTTTGTACTTTTAACCCCAATGTAATCTGTCGCAAACGCCATATCGGCGGTTGTTAGGTTAATTGTAAACTCGCCGCTATTTTTTATTATGTCATAGGAATGTCTTTCGGGGCGTATCGAAATGTAGGTTTTTGGAGGCTGCGAGTTAATTATCCCCGTCCAGCCGATAGTTATTGAGCTTGGCTGTTCCAACGTTCCGGCGGTAGCTATGACAGCGGGAACGGGGGAAAGAATTGTGCTTCCTTTCCATTGTTGTTTAGACATACTTTCTCCTTTTTAATTTTTGCCTTTATATAACAAATTTATTTCACTAGGTTTGTTATAAACTTGTATTTATATCTTTATTTTATAGCGAATTTATGGTATTATAAAACATAATATCATTTTTCGGAGCTTAACTTATGGTTCAAACCAAAAAAAAGTATAACATAACCCTTTTTATCCTGCTATTAATTTTGTCGGCGGCAATTATGATTCCCGTTTTCTATGCCGGAAACTTCTTAATGAGGGAATCGGATTTTCCGCCACATTACGTTTCTGCCATGGAACTATTTTCGATTAATCGCGAAGATTTTTCGTTTCCGATAATTCTCGCTTACCCAACATACCACATCATTTTAAAAGGAATTGCGGAGTTTTTAAAACTTTCGCTTTCACTTGCCACAACCGTGAGCTATAAAACCGCCTCAATAATAATGGGTGTGGTTTTTAATCTGTTTACGGTTTTTGTTGTGCGAAAGATATTTCGAGTTTTGGTTAAAACTAATGACACAAAAAAACTATATCTTATCGATTTATTAAGCGCCGGCTCTATATTTTTCATCGGCATCTGTGGCCCGCTTACAAGCGGAGCGTTCTACCTACCGCAAGGCGCTCCAAACGTTTGGCACAACCCGACAACCCTCTTTGTTCGTCCGTTTGGGTTGTTGGCTTTTTATTCTCTAATCGTTATCTTTAATAATTATAAATCAAACAGTAAGAATTTAAAAGCACTAGTTTTGTTTTCTATTGCAAGCGGCATAAGCTGTCTTGCAAAACCAAGCTACGCTTTTGTTCTTCTTCCAGCCGCAGCGATAATGACGCTTGTCGTTATTTTTCAAAATTTTAAAATAAACTTTAAAAAATTCGGAGTCCCGCTTTTAATTGCGGCGCTTCCAAGCGCATTTATACTGCTTGCTCAATATCTCGTTGTTGCAAACGCTTGGGTCGAATACGAGGTTGAAACGTTTTTAAAGTTTGGTTCACAGTTCAATATGACGTTCACACAGTCTGTCTTTTCGACGATATCGCTCATGTTAATTGTCGTTTTTGTGCTTTGTTCTATAGGGTATCGTTATGTAAAATCAAATCCTGAATATTTAATAGCGGTTTTGGCGGCGTTTGTTGGGTGGTTACAGTATTATTTTATATACCAAACGGGTCCTGCCGCCGGAGACTTTTTTTGGGGCTACAGTCTTGGCGTCCACCTTGCAACGGTAGTTTCGCTTGCGCTTGTAATACGATACGAAACCCGAAAGCCCATCGTATTTGCTACGTTCTCGATCTTTTCGATTCAGTTGTTTTTCGGGTTGTGGTATGTATATAAAATTATATTTGAACAAGCGGAGTACTTTATTTAAAATCAATCTATCGTTAGGTATGAAAAAAGATGAATATTAAAAAATATAATAAACACCCATATTATATCTCGTGTATAGTTGCGCTAGGTCTTATGAGTATAATGTTTTACAACCTTGGAGTAAACCACGCTCAAGAAGATTTCCCGTTACATAACAGTGCCGCATTGGAACTTTTTGAACTGGCTCCGTCTGAAATGGCAATCCCCCACATCTTAGCCTATCCACTTATGCACGCAACTATAAAAATTCTTAGCTATCTAATTTATTTTCCGTTTTCCGGAAGCATAACAGCGCTTTATTCGGTCGAAATAGCCTCGGTTATAGTTGCAACAGTTTTTAACATGCTGTCTATATTTGCGGTTCGTCTTGTGTTAAACGGGCTGTTTCCGCAAAAAAGCCCTGCAATTCGTTATATATATGATTTTTTAAGTATAAGTTCAGTTTTCATAATGGGAATTTGCGGGCCGTTAACCTACAATGAATTTTATCTTCCGCAAGGCGGTCCAAACGTTTGGCATAACCCCACATTTATCTTTGTTAGACCTTTTGGACTAATGTCTTTTTATTTTTTCATCAAAGCTTTCGAAGCATTAAAATCAGGAAAACCTTACGTTAAAAATCTTTGTTTGTTTTCATTTGTTTTAATATTAAGTTGTTTTGCAAAACCAAACTATGCTTTTGTTTTAATGCCGGCGATGGGAATTTTAACGTTAATTGAACTATCAAATAATTTTATACCCAAGTTCAAAAAAATCGCCGTGCCACTTTTTTTGTCTGTCTTGCCGGCCGGTTTTGTCTTGATTGCACAATTTGTCTTTATAAACGCAACTTTAACAGACAAAAACGTTTACACTCTTGTTCAATTCGGAACACAATACAACCTTCCGTTTGAACATTCTTTGCGAGCCACAGTTTCGCTGTTGATTATTCCACTTATCATCTTCATAATTATTGGTCGAAAATATATAAAAAAAGACTCGGCTTATACATTATCTATCTTGACCGTGTTGGCCGGTTGGTTTCAATATTTTTTTCTTTATCAAACCGGAGCCGCCGGAGGAGATTATTTTTGGGGATATGGTCTTGCAGTACATCTCGCAATCCTCATATCGATAGCTTTTCTTTTAAAACAAAAAGCAGACAAATTAATTGTTAATTCTGTTTGCGTATTGTATCTTCTTCATTTATTTTTTGGGTTGCAATACTTTATCGGCTTGTTTTATGGCGCTAGGTTTATTAGCTACAGCCTTTATTTGTATGCTAAGTAGGTTTAATTATTCTCTATTTAAATATTTAATCGGAGTAAAACATGTTAAAAACAAAATATAATCAACTACCGTTTGTTTTCTTTTGTATCATTGCTTCAATTGCCATGGCGGTTATGTTCACTCAAGTCGGGGTCTTTCACGAGCAAGTCGACTTTTCGGCACACAACCTCTCGGCAATAGAACTCTATGAAACGCCAATATCAAAGATGTCTTATCCTTTGATAGTTGGATATCCTTTGATGCACACAACGCTAAAACTTTTGGGCCAAGCCGTTTGTTTTTTGTCTTTCGGTTCTTTCTCTTTAAGCTTTGCAACCGACATAGCTTCGGTAGCGTTAGCAACGATTTTTAACCTCTTGACCATTATACTGGTTCGATTTATACTAAACAACCTCTTCCCACCCTCAAACAAAAAAATTCTCTATCTTTATGATTGTATAAGTGTTACCTCTGTTTTTATCATGGGTATTTGTGGCTACTTGACTAACTTCAAGTTCTATCTTCCCCAAGGCGGCCCAAACGTTTGGCACAACCCGACGTTTATCTTTGTTCGTCCATTCGGTCTTTTAACGTTTTATCTTTTTATAAAGGCCTTCGAGGCGATTAAATCGGGCAAAGACTACAAAAAAAAGCTCTTTTGGTTTTCGTTAGTGCTTGTTATTAGTTGTATTGCAAAGCCCAACTATGCTTTTGTGTTACTCCCGGCCATGGGAATACTAACGTTGATTGAACTTTCAAACAACTTTGTCCACAAACTTAAAACTATAGGAATTCCGCTTCTTTTGTCCGTTTTGCCGGCCGGAATTATTTTGATTTTACAGTTTGTCTATGTAACCGGCACATTTGCAAGCGGCAACGTTTATACAATTATAAAATTCGGATCCCAGTTTAACATGTCATTTTGGGTATCAATAAAAGCGATCATCTCTCTTTTGTCAATACCGATATTAGTTTTTGTAACGTTTGGATACAAATATATTAAAAGGGAACCGGCCTATATTCTTTCGGTTCTAACTGTTTTTATTGGTTTCTTGCAATACTATTTCTTGTATCAAACCGGCCCCTCACATGGCGACTATTTCTGGGGATATGGTCTTTCTGCTCATCTTGCGATATTTGTTTCGTTAGGTCTTTTGTTTAAACATAATGCAAATAAACTACTTATTAATTCATCTATAGTTATATATCTTTTCCAACTATACTATGGTCTCCAGTATTTTATAGGCATTCTTTTAGGACAAGATTTTATTGGTTTATAATTTAGTATTCCTAGTATTACACCGGTGGTTTATATGTTAAAAAACAAAAAACAACTGAATAACGTTTTCTCGTTGCTTTTTATCTTCTCGCCGTTGATAGGCGTAGTTTTGTTGTGCGCTTTTCAAGGCAACTCGTTTTCCAACATATTTTTACCAAACTCCCTTTGGGGCGACGAGCTGTTATACTTCAAACAGATAGAAGCTATTATCCATTTCGGTATCCCCCACGGGTACTTTGGATATAACGAAACTCCCGCTAGTCTGTTGACTTTTGGCGCTTGGAGCCCGATGTTGCTTTTGCCACATGTGGTTTTGGGAAGTTTGTTCGGTTGGAGCATCTATTCGCCTATTATCTATAATCTTGTTATGGTTATCTTTTCCCTTGCAATCTTTGTAATATTAACCTCTCCAAGTTTGTATCAAAAAATCTGCCTTTCAATCTTTGTGTGCAGTTACACCTTTTTAAGCAGATTTATAGTTTCAAGCATGATGGAGGCATTAAATTTTTCTGCGCTAATCCTTCTTCTTTCTCTTTTTCTATATATTATTGAATTTAGTAAAAGTTCGATATCAGTTTACTTTTACCTTGGAATTGCGTTGTATTTTACGATGTCAAGGCCGTATTACGTTGTATTTATAATTCCCGTTTTAGTTTATTGTTTTCTTAAAAAGAAATATACTATATGTTTTGTTTCGATATTTTTCTCATTGTTCGCACTTGTAAGTTTTTATTGGATAGAAAAAAACCTCTTAGCCCCTCGATTTGAACAAGGGTTAACCCCGTCTACCTTTGATATATTCACACATAATGGTTTGTTTGGAGTAGTTGAACATTATATAAACTTGATAGCAAGCGGGTTTGTCGAAATGTTCACCCTGTTTTATTATGAAGATGTCTTTGGTATGACTTCAATTATATATTTTTTCACACTTTGCCAAATACTAATGCTTGTCTGTGCCTCAACAAAAGTTGACAAAACACGTCGAGAGGTAAAGCTAGCGTTGATAGCAGTTGCGTTTACTATAATTTTGTTGATAGTTATAATGTTCTGTTTTTATCCCGTGTACAACGGTGCACGACACATTGCGCCAATGGCATTTGTTTCGGTTTTTATCGTTGCTAGATATAGCAAAGAAATAAGCGTTATCAACGTTGCGTTGTCGTTCATCTTTTTTGTTTTTCTAGCTCCATTCGGCAAAACATATAACTATAACTTTGACATTCCGTTCGGAACAGCTCAAGATTTCGAGGCCTATACAGAAATATCACAAGAGATGTTCAACATAATGAAAAATCCTATAAGCGAAAACAGTTGGGACAACACGGTTGCATTTTTATCACCTGACTACGATGCTTCAAACGCAACCTTAAGCGACTCACCGTATAGGCCGCTTTATTCAATACCAGCCGGTTATGGGATAAACTATCTTGACATTGACAATTACAAAACTGACCACGATTTAAGCGACATTATGTCGGGGTATATAATAACTTTTCCAAAAAACGCTCCCGCCAGTACGCCATTGCTTAGTATCGACAACTATGTTCTAATTAAAAATTAAATCTATCGTTTGAAATTGGAGAATTCTATGCAACTTAATATATCCCGCGGACCGCTCAAAACTATTACAAATTTTATAATAGTTTTTGTGTTTGTGTTCATACTAATTTTGATTTCTGGAAGAAACATCGAGACAGTGTCGATAATGGACGCCTCACATTATTACAACGCGTCACAGTCGTTCGACCGTGGCGAGGGATTTTCATTTTTAAACTATAACGGAGACTATCGTGGATATTTCTTTCCGTTTTTGCTATATCTTTTCACTAACATAGTCCCCATCGTTTCGCCAAAAATCATAAGTTCTCTTCTGTCTTCTATAGTTTTTTCAGCAGTAATGGTCTATTTTATTAACAAGCTTTTGGGTTGTAAATTTAGCCTAATCAAAACTCTGTTGAGCTGTTCGGTATTTATATATTTCTTTTCAGATCTTTTAATATATCCTTTGTCCGATATATATTCTTTTTCGCTAATGCTAATATCGGCAATATTAATCTTTGAACTTAAAACAGAAAAATTTATAGTCGGTTGTGTTATGGCTTTCTTCTCGGGTTTTTTGTTCTATGGGGCATATAACACCCGTTCGGTCTATATTTTTTCTTTCTTCATTTTAATTATTTTGTTTGCAAAAAAAATCTTTAGCGACAGGAAATATGCTTTGTTGTTGTTACCGTTTACTCTTGGCCTTTTCGTGTCGGCTTTTCCACAGATGTATATACATTTTTCCTTTGGGCTTGGGTTTACGCCATTTTTACAAACCGCAGTTTCTGGTATGGAAAACGGGCTTGTCATGTTTCAACTCAACGCAGGGCTTTATGGACAAAAATATGAAACTTTTATCGGAAGCGAGGAGCTTTACGGCTCGGCGGCCATGATGTTTTTTGACCCTGTCATGCAACAACTTCTTGAAGAACGCGAACAACTTTGGGAGATAACTAGCTTTTCGGAATACTTCGCGGTTATCTTGAAATATCCTATTGAATATATTATTTTGATTTTCAAACATTTCATCAACCTTTTAAACCCTATCTACAACAGGGTCTATGTCACCGACATAAGGGTCCGAACCTATCCGCTTGTTTTAAATTTTATTATTTATTTTTTGGTAACATCGGATATTTTGTTAAAGCTTAGGGGTAAAAAATTCAACTTAAAGAAGATTCTTGGCGATCGTTTGTTGATTGTCTATTCCCTTTTTGTTCCCGTTGTTTTTTCAATTCCGGGAGTTGTCGAAACGCGATATGCAATGCAACTTTACATCCTCGTATTTTGCTATTTCTTTTATGTCACAGACTTTAAAGCTTTATTTTTAGATTTTAAGAAAAACTGGCTTTTATATTCATTTTTGTTTGTGCTAACCGCGATGTTTAACTTCACAATTATAAGCAACCTTTTATCAAACATCAAATATGCAATAGTTTGGCTAAGTTAAAATATATTAAGTTTACAAATAAATTTCAAGCAGCAGGTTTTTTCTTTTACAAAACCGCTTTTAACCGTTGCTGTTTTGATGTGAAACAACAGTTCATATCAAAGAAAGGACAATTATAACCATGAAAATAATGCCCAACAACTTAAAAAGACAATATGATTTACACGCTTCAGAATACGAACAAGCAGCCCTTTCGGTTTTAAGAAGCGGTTGGTATATCCTTGGCAAAGAGGTCGAGGAATTTGAAAAAGAGTTTGCAAGTTACACTGGTTCTAAATACTGTGTAGGTCTTGCGAGCGGACTTGATGCGCTTTGGATATCGTTAAGGATTCTCGGAATCGGTAAGGGTGACGAGGTTATCGTTGCCGGCAACGCATACATTGCGTGCGTAATGGGGATTTCGATGAACGAAGCCACCCCCGTATTTGTCGAACCAGATCAATATGACAACATCGACGCAGACAAGATTGAAGATGCAATAACCAAAAACACAAAAGCCATTCTCCCTGTGCATCTATTTGGCCAAAGTTGCGACATGACGGCTATAACAAAGATAGCAAAAAAACACAACCTTATGGTTGTTGAAGACTGTGCTCAAAGCCACGGAACATTTTGGAGCGGAAAAATGTTAGGGTCGATAGGCAATATCGGTTGCTTTAGTTTTTACCCGTCCAAAGGTTGCGGAGCTTTTGGCGACGCCGGCGCAATTGTGACCGACGACCAAGAGATAGCAAACAAGTTTAAAGCTTTTCGCAACTACGGAAGTAGCAAAAGATACTATAACGATTTTGTCGGCGCAAATAGCCGCCTTGACGAACTTCAAGCGGGACTTTTAAGGGTTAAACTATCCCACATGGACGAGCTTAATGCCGAACGAGTTACCATTGCGACAAGATATCTTAACGAGATTAAGAATCCATTAGTATCGCTTCCCAAAACGCGCCCCGGCTCAACCAACACTTGGCACCAATTCACGTTACACAGCGACAAACGAGACGAGCTTATTCAACACCTTGCATCGTTTGACATCGGAACTATTATACACTACCCTGTTCCTCCCCATCTTTCTAAAGCATATGCCTATCTAAACGTCCAAAAAGGAACGCTTCCTATAACAGAAAAATGTGCCGACACTATCGTTTCTATCCCGATGTACAACGGGATGACAAGCGACGAGATAGACTATGTAATAGAAAAGATTAACGATTTCGGTGTATAGCATTTAACATCCAAGAAAGGGTTGTCACGTATATGATTAAATTAAGACGTTTGGAAAAAAAAGATGTTCCTTTCATACTCGAATGGATGAAGGACGACGAACTTAACCAGTTTTTTCGTTTTGATGCAAAAACTATTACTGAACAAACAGTACTAAACTTTGTCGAAAATTCTTTTTCAGACATTTCTAAAAACTACGCTATTACACTTGACGACGACGAATATCTCGGAACCATTAGTCTTAAAGAGATTAACCAAAAAGACAAAAGCACCGAATATGCCGTTGCTCTTCGCAAAAAAGCCATTGGAAAAGGTGTCGCAAAAAGCGCCACCCTCGAGGTTTTGAAAACTGCATTTAAAGACCTTAAACTTAACAAAGTATATCTTAATGTATACGCCGACAATTTAAGGGCAGCAAAACTTTATGAAAAATGCGGCTTTAAAAAAACCGGCTACCTTAAACAACATGTCTACCTTAACGGTGTCTATAAAGATTTGTTGTTGTATGAAATTTTAAGTGAGGAATTCAGTTATGAACGTTAAACCTTTTATGCTTAATTTTAAACAGATGGGGGACGAACGAGGCCAACTTGTAGTTATCGAACAGCTTAAAGATGTCCCATTTGAGATAAAAAGGATCTTCTACATCTATGGCAGCGACCCCGATGTCGTACGCGGACAACATGCAAACCGGAAAACCCAGTTTGTACTTATAAACCTTTCGGGCAAAAGCAAGGTTAAAACGGACGACGGAAAAGGAAATGTTCAGATTTTTGAACTTAACGAGCCGCATATAGGGGTATATCTTCCAACAATGCTCTGGAAAGACATGTACGATTTCAGCAGCGATTCGGTGCTTCTTTGTGTTGCAAGCGAAACATATGATGCCGATGAATACATGAGGGATTTTGATGAATTCGTTAAGGAAGTGAATAGATAATGAGCAAACTATCAATAATTATACCTGTATACTACAACAGCGAAAACCTCATGCCGTTGTACGACGACATAAAAAAAGAGCTAATCGATAAAGCCGACTTTGAATACGAGATAGTCATGGTTGACGACGGGTCAAATGATGACAGTTTCGAGGTCATGACAAAACTCGCCGAAATTGATAGCAACATTAAAACGATTAAACTTTCACGTAACTTCGGAAGTCACGCTGCAATTCTTTGCGGTTTAAACAACTGTACAGGCGACTGTGCCGTAATAAAAGCCGCCGACCTCCAAGAACCCACCTCGCTTTTGGTAGACATGTTTCGCGAATGGCAAAAAGGTTTTAACGTTGTTTTGGCGGTGCGAAGCGGACGAGACGAGACAAAATCAAAAACATTTTTTGCAAACTTTTATTATTGGTTGGTTAGAAACTATGCTCTTTCCGAGATGCCGAAAAACGGCTTTGATATCTTTTTAATCGACAGAAAAGTTATTCAAGTGCTAGAACTTATGGACGAAAAAAACACCGCGATAACGGGCCAGATTTTGTGGTCTGGATTTAAGACTTCGACGGTTGAATATATGCGAAAAGCGCGCGAGATAGGCAAAAGTCGTTGGACATTAAAGAAAAAAATCAAACTCGTTAAAGACACTTTGTTTAGTTTCTCAACCCTTCCGATAACTGCAGTTTGGGTTACGGGAATTATTTCTTGCATCTTTTCGCTATCTCTTAGTATATATTCTTTGGTTGGGCGGCTCACAAATAATATACCGGTAAGCGGGTATACAACGCTTATAATAGTAAGTTTACTTTCTCTTGGAATAATCATGTTAACGCTTGGTGTCATATGTGAATATCTTTACCGAACGTTTGATGGGGCAAGAAACCGACCTGTTTACATCGAAGAAAAACGTATAAGTGACTCGAAAGATTTAAAACGATGAAACTTAGCCTTTTATTGAAAAACATTTTTTCCGCTGTGTTTTTAATGCTCTTGTTGCCGCTTGCCATAACAGCTTTCACCCATTCCGTAACATTTGGCTTTTCGCTTGTATTTTTTTGCGTGATGTGTGTTTGCGTTTTGGTAGCACTTTTAGCTTGCAAAGATTATTTAAAATTTTTAAATAATCTTTCTGCAAAAAAAACTGTTTTACTATTTTGCTTGCTGTTAGGTCTTGCATCTATCGTTCAAGTTGACTATGCGTTAAACAACCACGTCTACCCGGCAGCGGATTTCGAGGCCATATTTACCGGCGCAAAAGAAGCTATTGGAAACGGATTTAAATTAACAGAAAGCAACACATATTTTTTGTGGTATCCGTTTAATCGTGGAGCTTTGTTTTTCCAAATCTTTACCGATTATATAACATATAAACTTTTTGGAATACTCCCCGGAAACGTTGTTGCCAATAATATTGTGAATATAATCTGTATAAACGTTGGGATTACCTTTGCTTTCTTGTGTGCAAAAAAAATATACGGAAACTATATTTCCCTTGTTTTTTCTGCACTGCTTTTTTTGTTTTTGCCGTACTACGCAATGATCCCTTACTTTTATTCACACACCTATTGTTTCCCGTTTATATCGGCTAGTTTATTTTTTATAGTTAGATATTATTATGCCATAGATACTCGTCAGCGTATAACATCTCTTATGTTAAGCGGTGTTTTTTGCGCAGTAGCCGCAATTCTTTACAGCACAGGCTATGTGTTAGCGGTTGGGTTTTTAATTTTTATTTTGTTAAATTCCAAACACAAATCTGCTTTAATAAACTTTGTTATATTTGCCGTTTCGCTATCTATTGTGTTATTTTGTTTTCAAACACTTGTAAACATAAGCGGAATAATAGATTTCACGCTTGCCGAACAAGAGGGTTTTCCCGCTAGCTATTGGATATACACAGGCCTTATCTCGGGCGACGGCGGCGGAGTTGGTGTGTTTAGCGAACAGGCGTTCCAACTTATGAAAAACGCTTCATCTCTTACAGAACGCACCGAAATTATGAACGCATTGATAGTTGAACGGTTAAACGAACTCGGTATATCGGGAATTGTCCAACTTTTCTACACCAAACACATCTCTGTTTGGTCGAGCCCGTTATACCTTGCGCCTATTGGTATCCCGGGGTTTTATAACGAGGCTATCAACTGTTTGTTGTTTATTTTGATGCCGTTTAGCGTCATAAAAGATTTAACCTTAAAAAAGCTTTCCCCATTACTTGCTGGCAAGATAGCTATTTTTGGACTTATGCTACTTCTTATGTTAAGCGAATCACGTGGTTTTTATAAATTCGGTTTTTCCGGTATTTTGCTTTTAGTATCGCTTGACGGAGTTGTTGTTATAAAAGATATTATATTTACCATCGTTTCAAAAGTTTCAAAAAGCAAAACACATGAAAATTAGTTTTTGTGCATAAATTTAAACTTTCAAGACATAACTGTTTGAATTTCGCTTAACGTAAAACTGCCCAACATTGCGGCACGACAAAAAGGATGGTCATAAAAAGTTGATTGAATTAATTAAAAAATATAAAACGATAGTTATCTCGTTAGCCGTGACTTCCATTCTTCTTATCGTCACAGTCTTCGGGTATTTTATCTATGCCGAACCTGCCGCCGGCAGCATCGTCTCTGCAAAAGTGTTTGACAGCTCTTCCGGCGATCTTGTGCTTGAAAACAACCAATCTTTTTCCCAAACCTTTAAAACAGACAGCGAATTAGGTTATGTTGGTTTTTTTATAAAAAATTTTTATAAAGGTACAATTGATGTTACGCTGTTTGACGACAAAACAAACGAAGTTCTTGGAAGCGGAACAATTAATTCAAACGAGGTTATAAACGACGCGTTTAACGTTGCGTCGATTGGAACTGTAGTGGAGGCTAACAGCGAAACTGTCTATCGAGTACAAGCCACTATTAACACAGACCAATCTAACTCCCCTGTGATTTTGGGCTACAACACGACTACAGTAGAAAACTTCAACTTTAAAGTAGACCAAAAACCTGTCGACGGAACGCTTAGCGTTCTCGTTCGTACCGGTCCCATAGGAACTTTTATATTAAAATATTATCTCGCTGTAATGCTTACTGTCTCGCTATTTGCCGGAATTTTAACGTGGGTTTGTTTGTCAAAGAGATTTAAAATTCACACGACGTTTGGTATAGCTATTCTAACTGTCGGTTGTTTGTACTTGCTTGTTTTTTCTCCATACAGCTCTCCCGACGGAAAGTCAAACATAAATACCGCTTTCACATACAGCTTTAGATTGACCGAAAGATTTTTCCCCGCAGAAAATGTTTATTATGTCTCAGGCGTTTATATGCGACCTTCGGACGGAAACGAAGTTTTAAACGTAGACTACAGCAGCCCTTATACCTATAAAGAAACTATCGAGCATTTTTTTGACAAAAGCCCCGATAGCTTTACTGACCAAATTTCAATAACCGAGCCGTCCGCGGATTTTACCGAGATGACAATTTTTGGAGCTATTGCAATTATCTTTGCAAGATTATTTCAAATAGGGTTTGTTGGAGCGCTTTACCTCGGAAGATTTTTCAATCTCATTGCATACACATTGTCTGCAACGTATGCGATAAAAAAGGTTCCCGATTTTCTTAAAAACTCATTTATTGTGTTTTGTTCTTTACCAATGGTGTTTAACATAACAACAAGTTTTAACCGCGACAACCTTTTAATCTGTCTTACGCTTATCTTTACCGCGCTTTGCTTAAATCTTGCCTATGACGACAGCATTAAAAAGATCTCAAAAAAACAGCTTGTTTCACTTTGTGTTGTTTCGCTTTTCCTAGCTCCACTAAAAGTAATCTATTTCCCGATTATACTGTTATGTTTCTTAATTCCATCCAAAAAATTTGGTCTAGCAAAAACAGCAGTCTATTCAAAACTCGCGGTGTTGGCAACAGGATTTATATCATATTTTATGTATAACAAGGCTGTCATCGTCTCGTATTTCACCCGTGTTTTAGGATTTAGCCCGGTAACCCACCACGAAATCGCAAACACAACAACACAAACACAAGTTTCGATGTCAAGTCAACCAGTCAGTAACGCTATACAAACTTTATCTACGGCTCAAGCTTCAACACCTGTAAACTCCTCGGCAACAGCAAACGAGATTCTAACGTTATCACAGGCGACAACAAGCCTTGGCGACGCCCATAATGTTTTAGTAGCCGACACAATTATGTACACCCCTCAATATATTCTCGAAAATTTAGTAGCGACAATAAAACTTATTGTAACAACGTTTTTTGAAAAAACCGACGACTATATTTTAGGCATATTTGGACATAACCTTGGGAACTACAACGTAGAGATAAATCTCCTGTTTGTCTTTTCATTTATGCTTTTGATGTTTGTTTCGCTTGTGCGAAAAGAGGGTGACCCCGTGGTTTCAAAAAGAAACAAGCTGCTTTGTGTTTCGATAGTTGGGGTTGTTTGGTTATTGACTATAGCGTCCAACATTCTTTGGACTCCGACATACTACGAGACCATCTTTGGAGTTCTCGACCGATATATACTACCCGCTATTCCTATTTTATTTTTAGCCCTAACGATTGATAAAATTAAGCTAAAAATTGATATAACCTCCCCATTAATAGCTTCGGTTGTTTTGCTTAACTGTTTTGTTGTAATAAACGCTTTTACGGTAGCGCTTGGAAGATAACAATAGACTTGAATTTTAAATTTAGAAATACCTTAAAAGAAAGGAGTGTCCCAATTACATGAATATAGTTTTTTTTGCGGCTCAATATCTGCCGACGGTCGGCGGGGTTGAGCGATATACAAACAACCTTGCTAAACAACTTTGTAAATGCGGTCATTCCGTCACAGTTGTAACGTCAAGCCTTAAAAACCTTGACAATCTTGAGACCTCTCCCGAGGGAATCGAAATAATTAGACTTCCGAGTTTTCTGTTTATGGACGGAAGATTTCCCGTTATTAAACCAAATAAAGAATTTTTTAAATTAACAAAAAAACTATGGGAACAAAGATATGACATAGCTGTTATAAATACAAAGCTCTATCCCCTTTCGATCTATGCATCGTTTGCAGCGAAGCGACACAATACTTTCCAAATCGAGATAGAGCATGGCACAGCGCACCTTGTGAGCAACAAAGGCGTCATCGAAAAGCTTTTCAACACGGTTGAACATAGTTTTTGTTCGCTTTTAAAGATTAATTGTAAAGACTTCTATGGTGTCTCTAAGGCTTGCGGGGCTTGGCTTAAACATTTTGGCATAATAGCAAAAGGCGAGCTTTACAACGCCGTTAATCCCGACGAGATAAACAATATTGCGGCCACAAGCGACAAAGATTTTAATAAGCTTTTTAATCTTAAAGATGATAGTTTAATAATCTCTTATGCCGGAAGACTTATACCGGACAAAGGCGTTTTAGTTATGAAACAAGCTTTGCCTTTGATAAAAGAAAAAATACCAAACGCAGTAATGATCTTTGCCGGAAACGGCGAATGTTACGACGAACTTTGTGGTCTTGAATGCGAGGGTTTACATCTTTTAGGTGAGGTTAGCTATGCCGATTCATTGGCGCTTATAAAACAATCCGACATATTTTTAATGCCAACTCGTTCGGAAGGTTTTTCGTGCACAGTTCTTGAAGCCGCGGCTTTAAGAACCCCCATTATAACAACCGCAACGGGCGGAAGCCCTGAGTTGATAATCGATAGCAACCACGGAGAAATTCTCCCCGACATGTCTGTCGAGCACACTGTGTCGGCGGTTTCTCGCGCGCTTCACGATGACGAATGGCGCAAAAAAGCGTCACAAAAAAGCTATGAACGACTTACCGAAAACTTTACGTTTGAAAAAACCGCAAACGCTCTTATAAACGTTATTAATCTACACAAGACGTCACAGGAGGAAAGATGAGCAAACTACTTTTAGTTATTCCCGCATACAACGAGCAAGATAGCATTATAAAAGTTGTGGATAATCTTATCGAAAATTACCCACAATTTGATTATATTATAATAAACGACGGAAGCACCGACAAAACGTTTGAAGTATGTAAAGAGCGTAACTTCAACATGCTTAATCTTCCGATTAATTTAGGGCTTACAGGAGCGTTTCAAACCGGTCTTCGCTACGCAAAGCGAAAGGGATATGACTACGCTGTCCAGTTTGACGCAGACGGACAACACGATCCGCGCTATCTTCAAACTATGCTTGACAAGATCGAAGAAGGATATGACATAGTTATCGGAAGTCGGTTTATAACAAAGAAAAAACCTGTCTCGCTTAGAATGTTTGGAAGTTTTTTAATAAGCTTTGCAATTCGTTTTACAACCCCGATAAACGTCAAACCAATATGTGATCCGACAAGCGGAATGAGAATGTTTAACAAAAAGATGATAGCGGAATTTTCAAGAAACCTCAACTATGGTCCCGAACCGGACACAATGGCGTATCTTTTAAGAACCGGCGCAAAACTTGCCGAGGTTCAAGTCGAGATGAACGAGCGTGAAGCTGGCGAAAGTTATCTGTCGCTTTTAAATTCGGCGGTGTACATGATAAACGTTAGTATCTCGATAATTTTGATACAATGGTTTAGACAGGATAGAAAAAAGAAAAAATAATCTTTTAAATTTAGTTTTAAAACACTTGAAAGGAAATTAAATCATTATGGGTGTAGCGTTACGATTACTTTTAGTTTTGGGCGCGGTCGCTTATCTTTATCTAACACTCTTAAAGATAAGAAAAGCAAAGGTTCAAATAGCCGACACTATCTATTGGATAGGCTTGTCGTTCATCTTCATAATATTAAGTATATTCCCCGATATTGCGTTTGTTGCAAGCGATTGGCTTAGGATAGAAAGCCCAACAAACTTTGTATTTCTTGTGGTTCTTTTCCTTTTGCTTGTCAACCAGTTTTATATGTCGATTAAAATTTCAAAGCTAGACTATGAAGTAAAGCGCCTTGCGCAATATATTTCTTTGCACGAGAATGAGCATAACAACGATGACATAGGATAATTTTGTCACAAAACACAATTAAATGTTAATTTTCTTTGAATTATATACTTTTTTTTATTTAGTTTTAACAAAATCGTAGAATAAATATTGTAAACGTTATAGGGAGAGGATTAATATGTTTATACGTGAAGTCGACAACGCAATAAATCTCTATCAAGCAAACAATAAGTATAACCAAAAATCGAACATTCCTCCGGTTAACCAGATTAACGAGCGAAACGAAACAAGCAAAAAGTATGACAAAACCGATTTAAAATCTAAGTCGGACGATGACAGGATAACCAAGCTTAGTGAAAAGATAGAAGCGCAAAGAATCGAACAAGAAAAGCAAAAAAAAGAGCTCGAGCGTTTGCGTGCCGAACTTGACGCATCTAACAAACAAGTTGAAGCAATGAAAGAGACTTTCGATGTTCTTATAAAATGCATGAAAATTTCGGGCAATATAATCAGCGGAAACAAAGTACCGGCTTCTGATCACAAGTTTTTGATGGACAACGACCCCGATTTATATATGCTTTCAATCTCTACGGTACAAGAAAACGACGATCCTAAAAAAATGAAACAAGTCTCAAAAAAAGACAATGAACAAGAGTTTGTTTTTGAAGAGGCGACATTTAAGGCGGTTTCGGAACATGCTGAAAAAGAAGAAGCGGCCGACGTCACAGCAAAAGTAACATATAACATATAAACCACAAAAACAGACAAAACCCCTTTCGCTTTTGCGAAAGGGGTTTTAAGTTTAAACTAAACGTTAAAAACTATTCTTATTTGTTGAT
>CAYJFO010000002.1:0-42428 GCA_964369645.1 uncultured Oscillospiraceae bacterium
GTTGCGGCGATGGCGCTTACAATTCCTTTGTGGCTCGTTACGTTAATAGCGCCCGAAATGATTTTATCTTTGATGCTTACCGAAACAATTTTTATGGCGGCGCAGTTAAACGCTTTTAGGGTATATATTTTTATCGTTCCTATTCTATCAGTTATATTTATGGCGATGACGTTTTTTCCGGCTGTTGACAAAGGCAAGCCCGCCGCAATCATCGGAATGGCAAGACAGTTTGTGTTTTATATCCCCGTTATGCTAATAGTTCCGAGATTTTTCGGCGTTGAAAGTATCTACTATGCCTCTTTTGTAATTGATGTTATAATTGTTATATGGACTGTTTTAATGGTAAAAAGCGAGTTTAAGAGTCTTAGGAATAGGGATTAAAAAGGAGAAATTATGGC
The DNA here is from genome assembly GCA_964369645.1 of uncultured Oscillospiraceae bacterium. Lineage (GTDB taxonomy): Bacteria > Bacillota > Clostridia > Oscillospirales > Ruminococcaceae > CAYJAY01. The sequence continues at coordinate 399 of CAYJFO010000002.1, forward strand.
AGATAAAATACAAAGCTCATACAAATCAACAAGAAACATCTATGATACAATAATTACCCATAAAACTTGGTGGAGCAAACTTTATAGAAACATTGTTTGGAAAGGCGGGGACAATAACGTAATTGCACAAAAACTCCTTGATAAAATACCAAACGACTTTAGCGGAAAAATCCTTGATGTACCTGTTGGCACAGGGGTTTTTACTTGCAAAAAATACAGCAAAATGAAAAAAGCAGATATAACGTGTATCGACTACAGCAAAGATATGCTAACTATCGCAAAAGAGCGAATTAATTTTGAAAACACAAAACTTGTAGAGGGCGATGTTGGGAATTTACAGTTTCCCGACGAAAATTTTGATATAGTTTTAAGTATGAATGGGTTCCATGTATTCCCAGATAAAGACAAGGCTTTTGCTGAAGTAACAAGGGTTTTGAAAAAAGACGGCATACTGCTTTCGAGTTTTTATGTAAAGGGCAAAGGTAAACTTGCCGACTTTGTAGTAGAAAAAATACTTGCTAAAAAAGGGTTCTTTACTCTTCCGTTTGATAGCGAAGAATCTATAAAAATAAGACTGTCGAAATGCTTTGACGTTGAATTTTTCGATTGTCATGGATCGCTCATATATTTTTGTGCGAAAAAAATGGGAGTGGACAAACAGAGTTGATTTAGGTATATCCCCCGCCTTAGGCGGGGGATATACCTAAAAAGATAATCAACACAAATGTCCACACCTAAAAAAATAAAAATATTGATTTATGAGGTAATTATATGGAACTAAATTTGATTTACTCAATCTTGGGTGTGCTTGGCGGAATAGTCTGCGCTATTGGCGATATGCTCCTTGACTTAAAGGGCAAAGATAACAAAAAAGTCGGAAATTCGCTTGTTATAGAATCAAACTGGGTTAAAATGGCGAACTGGCGTTTTAAGTGGTCAATTCCGTGTGGTGTTATAGGTTCGTTTATGTATAGTTTGGGCGTTCATTCGCTCAGCAGACAAATTCAAAGCCATAGCGAATTTTTATCGGAAGCGCTATTTTTAACCGCTGCGATAATGGCTATGTGTGGGATTTTTCTTCATAGCTTTATCTGTATAGCGCCGATTATCTATAAAGCTGTTTTAAAAAACAAAGACGAAAGTTTAGCAGAACATACAGTAAACGAACTGTTGTCGGCTATAAAAATTGTTTTCGGTGCGCTGTTTGCTTTTTTACTGCTCGTACCTACAAGCATTATAATATATTGTATACTAAACGGACTTCTTGATGTGCCTACATATTTCGTTTTATTAAATCCGGTTGTATTTTTGTTTGTAGGACTTGCGCTCCGTGCAATAAAAAGAGATTGGTTTTACGACCTGCCGTCGATTATTATGCCGAGTTTAGGGATAGGTATGTTCGGCGTTGTAGGGATTGTAAATTTGATATAAAATAGTACGTTGTGTACTTTAAAAGTTTAAACCATATGTCAAGATAGAAAGACATATGGTTTAAACTTTTAGTTTTTTTGTCGAAAACGATTACTTATTTTTTTATCCGCAAACTTTAAGCTGTTTTGCCGTTTCGATTTTTGAGGTATAAAGATTATAGAAACTTTGTTCGTCGAACTGTTCAATAAATTTTTGGCTTAGTACCGAATAGTTTTCTATACTGTTTTCAATCTGTCGCTCGACCGGCTTGTCTAAACAAACAATTAAGTTTCCGTTTTTGGAATACATGTTGCAAAATGCTTGGGTAAAAATTTCGTTTAAAACGATTTTTCCTATATCTTCGTCTACCGTAGTTTTGCAAGCGAAATAGGACGGTAACAAAAAAACGCCCTCTTTTAATGTGGTTATAAACGTGTTGACGCCGTCGGCTCTTAATGCGTATAGTAGCGGTACGACGGCGGTTTTGCCAACGTTTGTTCTAACCGCTTGAAAAGCCCCTATCGGCATATCGGTAACGACGGATTTTTCGAGCAACTTTTCGGCAAACTCTTCGGAATATTTCTCGATAGCTATTTTTGTTATAGTTTTTCCGGCGGAGTTATTTATGCCTCCGAAAACAAAACCTTCGTTTTCGATAACCTCTGTTATCGATTTGTTTTCGCAATGTGCAAGATCCCTTGTATAGCAAACAAGCGGAATTGCAAGAAGCGGCAGCAATCTCTCGTTTCGTCTTATGTCTTGGATTATCTTTGTTTTCTTTAAGGGTAACCAAGTTTCGGTTTTATGAAGCTTTCCGAGTTTTTCAAAAAGTTGTTTGTGTTCAAACATTTCGAGATCCGCCGAAACTATAATATCGGGGATAACGCTATTTTGTTCGGCGACAAAGTCCGACATACGGTTTGCGTATCCGAGGCCGAAATATTCTATCTTCAAGTCAATCCCTTTTTCAAGTAACGACTTTTGAACATTCGCCAAAACCCTTTTTTCCTCTGTATGCAAAACACAGATATGGCTCCAATATAACAATACTTTTTTCATTTAATATTTTCTCCCTCTCGCAAAAGCGATTGTCTTTTTAGTTGAATTTTGTATTCATTTGTCATCTCTATATAAAGTTGTTGCTCTTGATTTGTTGTTGTTAAAATGGCGGTAATACCTCCGTTTTTCATAACAATTCTTTTTTGCGCCATTAACGCTGTATGTGGGTCGTGGGTTGCGACTATAACTATCTTTTCGCTGTTGACCAAAAGCTTTAACGCCTCTATCTTGTCAATTCCGGCGTTTTCAATTTCATCAATTAAAACTATCGGACTGTCACATATTAAGGCGATATCTGCTATCATCAAAGCCCTTGTTTGCCCTCCGCTTAAAAGATTTAAATTCATGTTTTGGTGTATTGGTTCTTTTGCTATGTCGTTTGCGATTTTAAGTATTTCGTCTATATTACAACTTTTGTTTCGACAATCGCTATGTAGCTTTATAAATTCCCCTACCGCAATGTCAAGCATAAACCGCATATTTTGACCGAGATGCGAAACTATTCCGTATTCAAGCTCTAGGTAGTTCTTATATCCCTTGTCGTTTAAAAGCACCGTTCTTTTGGAAATGGAATTTTTGTCTACAACCTGTTCGATATCTTTAATCAAACGACTTTTTCCAGACCCCGTGTTTCCGACAACCGCAACTAGCGAGCCGGTTTCAAACGTAATCTTGTCAAAATTTTCTTGGGTTTTATCTTTATCAACCCCCGGAAATATCGTAATTTTATCCATTTAGTATCCTTGAAAAATCAATTTTTGTAACAACGCCTTGTTGATAGTCGCTTCCTACGCGACATTCTCCTACGCAATAGGAGCAAACGCCCATAGGCATAGTATGTCGAAGCGTATCTCCCTCGAACGTTTCGGTAGTTTGAGCGTTAACAAGATAATCCGCAACGTTTTCGACACCATATCCCGCAAGCGTATCGACAGCGAAGATCTTTGCTGCTTTATTTAGCGCTTTTAGTTTCCAAAGGATAATCTCTCGTTCTGCTTGCGATACCATATCTATCTTTGTTACAACGATAAAATCCGCGCACAAAAGCATAGGCCCTAGGCTTTGTGGGGCTTTTGTGCTGCTTGTGCAATCGACTATACACCCCGATATCATCTTTTGCGTTGCGGGGGAACATCTATGGCAAAGCCCCGCAGTTTCGAGAACAAGGGTGTCGCAGTTTTTTTCGTCACAAAAACCGAAAAGCTCCGAAAGGTTTGAGACCATAAAGTGGTCGGGACAGGTGTCTCCGCTTACCCCTAAAACATATGGAACGTCGAACAGGTTTTTATCTAGGGTTTCGTTGTTGTCGTAACAATCTATCTTGCAAACCGCAGGAGAAAGGCCGTTGTTTTTTAACAAAGGAACGAGCCATTTTATAACGGAAGTTTTGCCGACAGCAGACGAGCCGGACAAAAGTATAATCTTGTTCATATTAAATCCTGTTTATAAGGTTAGTATTTTTTTATTTAAAATTCAAAAAAATGAGAGGAGTTAGTTAAAGCTTACTGTATTTTCTTTGAGTTGTAAGTCTCATTTAAGACTTTTATATTTTTCCTTGACTTTAACGAAAGATATGATATACTAATATATAGTTAGTTTAAACTAACTTAAAGAAAGTTCGTGATATTTTTGGATACCGCTACAGAAAATATAATAAGAAATGCGCTTGAAAGTTCCGAGTTGTTTAACGGCATAAAAGCAAACCCTTTGAATTTTACACTTGTTTCGTATGAAAAAGGGAAGATGTTAAGCAATATATGCGACGGAACTATAGTGCTAATAGCTAAAGGATTTGTAGACGTATACAGCAGTTCTTTGAGTGGCGACGAGGTATACCTCTCTACGCTTTCAGTTGGCGATTGTGTTGGGGTTGGAAACGTTTTTATAGATAACAAGCTTTCGACCGACATAGTGTGCGACACCGATGTCGAGATTGTTTTAATTTCAAGAGATGTTTTGTACTCTGTTATGAAACAAGATTTTGAACTTGTGCAAAAATTTTTAAAGGTATATAATAAAAAAATCCAGTTCCTTTTAGACCGTATCGAAAGTTTGACGATACAGTCGGCGCGGGTTAAAGTCGCTATCTACCTTTTAAAAAATCAAAGCGAAAACAAAATAGAACTTGAAAAGCGGGAAAAGATAGCAAGTTTTTTAGGAATTAGCCGAGCTACGTTTTTTCGAGAACTTTCGTTTTTGAAAAAAAACAATGTTATAATAACCGACAAACGGTTTTTATATATAAAAGATATTGCAAAATTAAAAAGTTTTTTGTAATGATAAAAAAGGAGAAAAGATGAAAAAATTAATTTGTTTAATCGCCTTGTTGGTGGTAGCATTGTTTGCTTTAACCGCTTGCACGACAACACCGGTTGAGAGCGAAGAGGTGACGACACCGGAAGTTACAACGGAACCGGAAGTTACGGAAGAAACAACCGCCGACCCTGTCGACGTTTCGGTTGTAGCTATGAACGGTCCTACCGCTATGGGCATGGTTCATTTTATGAATGCGGCTGAAAGCGGGGAGATAACTTCAAACAACTATAGTTTTTCTATAGAAACCGCTATCGACGTTGTTAATACACAAGTAGCGAAAGGCGAAGTCGATATTGCCGCAGTTCCGGCAAACGTATCGAGCGTTCTTTACAACAACACGAAGGGCAACCTTCAAGTTTTGGCTATCAATACTTTAGGAGTACTTTATATCGTTGAAAGCGGAGAAACTATTCAATCTATCCAAGATTTAAGCGGTAAAACTATCTACGCTTCGGGCAAAGGTGCAACTCCCGAATATGCGCTTACAAAGATTTTAGACGCAAACGGTTTGACGGATCAAGTTACCGTTGAATGGAAATCGGAGCAAGCGGAAGTCGTTGCGGCTCTCGCTGCTGAAGAAAATGCTGTCGCTATGCTACCGCAACCTTTTGCAACGACGGCGCAGATGTCCAACGACACAATTCGTGTCGCTTTGGATTTAACCGAAGTTTGGAACGGCTCTGAAATTGACGGAAATCTTATAACCGGCGTTGTAGTAGCTAACAAAGAATTTGTCGAGCAAAACCCAGAAGCGGTTGCCGACTTTATGGCTAATTACGAAACCTCCGTTAACTTTATAAATGAGAACTTGGAGCAGGGCGCAGCTCTTGTAGGACAATATGAGATAGTTCCAGAACCAGTGGCTCTTTCCTCTATTCCGTATTGCAACATTAGCTTTATTGCCGGCGACGAGATGAAAGACATGCTTTCGGGATATCTCGGAGTTTTGTTTGACCAAAACCCCGCTTCGATAGGCGGAGCTATGCCAGATGACACATATTACTATGCAGGATAAAGGCAAGAATTTTTTTAAAAACAATAAAGTGCCGTTTTGGGTTATCCTTTTATGGATAGCCCTTTGGCACTTTTTAAGTTTGTATATAGACCAACAAATTTTGTTGGCTTCTCCGCTTTCCGTCGTAGAAAGTCTTTTTTCTTTGGTTCAACAATACGACTTTTGGGTTTCGATAGGCTTTTCGATGGCGAGAATTAGTATGGGATTTATTTTGGGAACGACTATAGGGACGTTGTTTGCCGTAGTTTCTTATAAAGTATTGGTTTTTAAACAGATTATAAGCCCGTTAATTTTGTTTTCAAAATCCGTTCCCGTAGCTTCGTTTATAATAGTTATGCTTATCTGGATTTCGCCCGATAACATATCAATCTTTGTTAGCTTAATTATGGTTCTTCCGATAGTCTATACTAATGTTTTAAGCGGAATACAAAGCCTAAACTCGGAACTTTCCGAGATGTCGAAGCTTTTTGAAATAACAAAAGCGACAAAGATTAGGTATATAGTTATTCCGCAGATAATGCCGTATTTTAAGTCGGCTTGTCTTGTGGGGTTAGGGCTTAGTTTTAAAGCCGGAATAGCCGCCGAGGTCATTGGCGTTCCCGATCTTTCGATAGGCGAACATCTCTATCAAGCAAAAATTTTCCTCGACACCCCAAGCCTTTTCGCTTGGACAGCTGTTATAATCTTTGCTAGTTTTCTTTTTGAAAAGATATTTATTAAACTTATTTCGGTTTTGGAACAAAAACTTGAAAGCGTGAGGCTTAGATGATAGTTTTAAAGGATATATGCAAAAGCTATGGCGAACTTGTTGTTTTTAAAAACTTCAATCTTTCGCTTTATAAAAATAAAGTTAATTTCATAATGGGGCAGTCGGGGAGCGGGAAAACCACGCTTATAAAGATTTTGATGGGCCTTGAAAAACAGGACCAAGGCGAGATAGCAGGTCTTGACCAAGCGAAAAAAAGCGCGGTTTTCCAAGAGGACCGGCTTTGCGAAAACCTTGATGTCTATACAAATGTTTTGTTGCCGCACATAGGCAAACAGAGTTTTAGCAAGATAACAAAATCGGAAATCGATAGCTATTTGAACTCATCTAATATTTTAGATTGCGGAACAAAACTTGTTAAAACCCTTTCGGGCGGAATGAAAAGGCGAGTAGCTATTGTTCGCGCTCTTCTTTCCGATTATGATGTTTTGTTTTTAGACGAGCCGTTTAAAGGACTTGACGAAGAAAACAAGCAAAAAAATATCGACCTGTTACTCGATAAAACGAAAGACAAAACGGTTATCTATATAACACACGATAAAACCGAACTCGATATTATAAAGCCGTTCTTTGTTTATGATTTAACAGGTAGTCTGTAGATTTTATTTCAACGGGTCACTACTGTCTAAAGCGTGGCAAGGCCAAGATTTAACAATCGGCGCGCCGGGTTTAATTTTAAAATCGCAACAATCGTCGCCGTCGGCGCAAATTTTTTCCCTATAAAACGGAACAAAGAACGCTTCAAACATGACGTAATCTAGGTTGCAAAGATAAGGCATATATTTTGAATAACCGTATTCGTTTGCAAAATCCGCTAACGGACAAACCAAGGTGTGGTATATAATCGGAAATTCTTCGGTCGGCGGTTGGGTTTTTGTTTCAAAACTACCGGGATTTTCTTTGGCGTTCTTTTCGTTTTGAACGTCTTTTTTCTTTATCATTTTTGTAGCGGTTTTTGGGTTGTTATACATCTTACCGATAATTTTACGCATAAACACCGGCATATTTTCAAAAAAGCGTTTGTAGCAAACTGTGATTAAATACCCCCAACTTTCAAGCGACATTCCGTATTTAAGGCAAACCTCGCCCAAGGCAACAAAACAATATGCCCCCGTTAGGTTTTTTGTTCCGCCGACTTTATCTCCGCCGATATACGGAAATCTTTCAAGCATATCGTTTTTGTAAACAAGCCAAACCTCTTCAAACAGTTCCGAGTAGCTTTTTCCCGTTTCCGCTTCAAGCTCCGACTTGATAAATTTAAGTTGTTTCCCCATCTGTTTTTTAAGTTTATTTTGATTTTCTAAATAGTATTTATGCATTTATATTTCCCCTTTCATAAGGCTTAAAATTCCGTTTTTGTAAACTTGCGCTACATCTCGCAACATATTATACATCTGCACTTTATCGTTAACTTCGACTACAATGCGAGACAATATATCGAAATATCCTCGCATTAAATAATCAAGTAAAAACGTTCCCTCGTTTAAATCCCGCAGTGTTGCGCTTTTTGCAGCATCTTTAATTCGAGAGCCGGACCTTATTCTAAAGTTATCGGTAAAATTTTCGTATTTTGTTCCTGCGGAACAGCTAAGCAGAAGTATCATCTCAGTTTTGTTTTCAAAGATATAATCGACCATTTCGTTTAATCGAGAGATATAACAATCAAGCATAGAGAAAATTCTTTGCTCATCGGGCAGCTTGTTCATGTCTTCGCTAATCGACATAATAATATTGGAAAAGCCTTCTGCGGTTTTGTCGGTCAGCGCATAAAAAAGGTCTTCTTTTGTTTTATAGTATCCGTAAAAAGCACCTAATGTATATCCCGAATCTTTGACAATATTTCTTAAAGGGGCGTCTTTAAAGCCGTATTTCAAAAAATACTGTTTTCCGTTTTCTAAAATTTTGATCTGTGTCGGCGATAGGGCGGTTGATTTTTCCAAAAAAATTTACTCCTTTTAAAATGTAAATTGGTTTATAAAAGTTAGATAGACAACAAATATAGCTTTGATATATAGCTTAGCTATATTTTAGCAAGAGGGAAAACAAATGTCAAGACTTTGTATTGTTGGCTCTTTCCGATTGATCGAGTGCTTGTAAACGTTCCTGTTTTTGTAATAGGCTATGCTTTGTCGCTTATAACTTCAAAAAACCGATGATTTGAAGCTTTTGGTTAATCTGCTTTCGCACCTTGTTTATTGTTTGGAAAAGTTGCTCTGATTTTTCGTGCAACGGAAAAATTATCTTTACGGCAGGGAAGTAGTGTGCTTATATAGGAATAATATCACCAACTGCATAAAAAAACATAATCCGAACCAGTCCCGACAGATAATCCCTGTCGGTGATGGGTTCGGATTATTGCTTTTGTTAAGTTAATGAATTATGCATAGAAGAGCCGATGGAGTTTCACACCCCATCGGCTTTTTGAGTTATGCTTAAGCTATGCAGTTTGTATATTAATCGATATTTCTAACCAATCTTACTGAATTTAATATATTATCTTCTCCTTCCGAAATGGCATCGCTACCCTCATATTTTGGAGAAAATCTAACAGCACCTGCGCCGTGAGAAGTATAGCCAAAAGCAACATACCATGCTGAGTCATACTCGGGTGCCATTTCGCTGAAATATGCTGATGTGCCTGTCCAATAGTAGTAGTTTTCATTTTCTGAAAGTTCAGTACAACTAAAATATTCTTGATTGATAGCCGGATATGAACCATCATAACTTACTATGCTTTGAAGTTCTTTAACATCCGGTAATCTCCAATCATCATATCCGGCAAGCGTTGAATTTTCAGCAAGGGACAACGCTTGTTCCCAATCCACCGCAACACCTAAATCGACTTCTAACCACATAAGCCCCGAAGCATTATCTGTTATTGTGCCGTCTTGATTGTTTGTGTAGTCCTCTTCTCCATAAACATCGCCACGAACAGCACGAACATATTTACCCATTTGTTTGGAATTAGAAGGATATGCTTTGATATGTCCTGTTAAATGGTTTACACCAAAAGCAATGTTGCCAAGACGCTCATCTCCTTCTACGAGATTATAATCAGCACTCCAATATTGACCTTCTTCTTTTGAAATGTTTCCATCAGAAGTTGAGCTTGGTGGTGTTTCTATATTAAACTGTGCGTTTTGTGCATCGGATGTTTCGTTTATATTGCTTTGGGGAGTTTCGCCTTGTGGCGAACTGTCCTGTGGTCCATTTCCTTGAGGAGCGCCACCTTGAGGTGAGCCACCGGTCGCAGATTCAGATGTGTCAAAACCAAAAGTTTCAGTATCAAGATATGGCCATCCTGTTTCAAAATCACTTATAGAAAATAGTTCCTCAGCAGTAGGTAATCTCCAGTCATCATATCCACCAAGGGTGAGATTTTCACAATATTCTACCGCTTCATCCCAAGTCATTTTTCCATCAGTCGGAATTGTTACCCATGTAAGACCGGTGTTTTCATCAAATGTCGTGCCATCACCGTTAACTGTAAATGCAAAATCTAGATTTTGATAATCCCCGTCTTGTCCGTAAAGCCCTGTAGATGTATCAACTATATCACCATCAATATCGTATGTTGATGTTTGCCCTGTTGTAACGATAGGGCTACTATAGTTTATGGAACTTGGTGTTGTTTCAGCTTGCGACTCTACGCTTGGTTCGTTTGTGTTTGTTGCTGTTGAATCGTTTGTAGGTGTGTTAGAATTACAACCTACTAAAAGAACACTCATTACAAGTAGTACAAAAATGTTTTTTTTCATAAAAGTTTCTCCGTTATTAACTATTAAAATATTTTACATATATCAGTATAACGGATCAACATTAATTTAACTTTAATTTATTAAATTAAATCTCAAGATAAATTATTTATACCGCCCTTTTTAGTTAGATTTAATAATCTAACTAAAAAGGGCGGTATTCTCTTTTGTAATTATTTCGGCAGTTTCAAAATTACCTCGGCGCCGCCTGCTGGTATGTTTTTCACCTCTATAGTTCCGCTGTGTTTTTTAATAACTTCATAAACGATGAGAAGCCCAATGCCGTTTCCGTCGACCGTTTCGCCTGTTGTGGTTAAAAACAGCTTATCCATTTTGCTTTTGTCAAAGCCGTCGCCGTTGTCTGATATAACAATCTTTACAAAATCGATGTTATCTTGTATTTTTATTTCTACATATTCTTTTGTATGTTTAAGTGCATTGGACAAAACGTTTATAAAAGCTCTTATAAGCTTCGATTTATCGCAAGAAATAAAGATTTTTTCGGGTGGATCATAGATTATATCGATATCGTTAAGTATTGCAATCGATTCAATCTTTTCTATCGACATCGTTACAAGGCCTACAACATCGCTTTGTTTATAGGAAAAACTTTCAACATCGCTGTCTATTTTACTTAAAAATATTAAATTATCAAGGATATCTCTAATTCTCGCACATTCCTCTACGATGATATTAAGCGGTGCACTTGTATCTTGATAGTAGTTGTTTTGTATATTTTCGGCATATCCGCTAATTGCTGTTAATGGCGTTTTAAGCTCGTGGGATAGATTTCTGAAAAGCGCTGTTTGTGATTTTTCGTGGGCAATAATACTTTCGACCATCGACTGTATGCTTAACGAAAGGCTTTCTATTTCATCGCCTGTATTCACAGCAAAGTCTTCTGAAAAATCGTGGTTCGCATATTTTTCTGCACGCTTTGTAAGCAGTTTTAACGGCGCTGTTATTCTCATCGATTGTCGGTAGATGATGATGAAAGATATGAATATTAGCAAAGTAAAAACGATGCTGAACGAAACGACGTTTGAAGCTGTGAGGGTGTTTATACTTTCCATCTCAAGAAGCGATACAACAATTTTTTGTTGGTCATCTTCAAGATACGGGGTTAAAAGCACAAGATAGTTTTCGTTATCTATGCTAATAACTTCAGGTTTTGAAACTTCAAGGTTTGATATTAGTTGTTTAGAATTTTCGTCAAGATCAATACGACTTTTAAACCTAGTTGTTTCTTCCGGAAAAATCAACTTTCCGGTTGCTTGGTCGTATTCGCAATATATATGAATACTTACCTTTTCGTCTTGGTTTGGAACCACAAAATGTTCCGGCATTTCGTTAGGCGGAGGAGGATTTATGTCATCAACATGGTGGCTTGTGGCTTGTGGCATATTGCTGTTTCTTTCGATAACGGTGCTGCTTTCCGCAAAAATTTGGCTTTCTGCTTGCTGCCTTGCTTGGGAATTTAAGTTGTATACAGAAACGACATAGAAACAAAACAGCGCAGCAAACAAGATAATTAAGTTTGTGAAAACAAGCCGTTTGGTAATCCTACTCTTCATCACCGCCTCCTATTTTATAGCCAAACCCCCAAACCGTTTTTATTTCACAAAGCGAACTTGCGAGAAGCATTTTTTTGCGAAGCCTTTTAATCAGCTGGTCTACCTGCCTTGTGTCGCCGTCAAAATCATACTGCCAAACGGTTCGTATAATATTCTCTCTTGAAAACGCTTTGTTTTTATTTAAAAGCAAAAGTTCAAGTAAATCAAACTCTTTTACCGTTATATCAAATATCTTGTCGCTTATGTGAGCGGTTCGGCTTTCGGTGTCGAGCGACAGATCCAGATACGACAAAACAGACGGGGTCTCGGGCTTTGTTCCCATCGCTTCCATGCGCCTAAGAGAATTTTTCACCTTTACTGTGAGTTCTCGCATGTTTATAGGTTTTCCTATATAATCGTCACTACCAAGCTCAAGCCCCAAAATCCTGTCGACCTCGTCATTGTTTGCCGAAATCATAATAAGTGGGATTAAGCTTTGTTTGCGAACCTCTTTACAAAGGTCATAGCCGTTCATGTTTGGCATCATAATATCCGTTATAATTAAATCGCAAGGTTTTATTTCGTGTTCATGCAACAACGTTTGTCCATCCGCAAATCCTTTGACATCATATCCGTTTTGGGTTAGGTGGGTCACAATTATGTCGCAGATGTTTTTGTCATCCTCTGCAATGTATATTTTTTTCATTATATTACCTCTTATAAATATTATAACACCTTTATATAAATACTGTTATAAATAAATTATTATTTTTTCAAAAAACATCTCGCTGTATCACAGCAAGATGTTTTTGTGTTTTTATTAGTGTCTAATCTTGGGGCATTTCTCCTCCAAAGTCTTCCGGCATCATGTCGTCGGGTCGTGCGCCGCCCATGCCGCCCATGTCGCCCTCGGGTCTCATGCCTTCGAAGCCCTCCGGCACCATGCCGTCGCCACCGGGAACTCTGCCCCCGCCGCCACCCGGCATCATGCCACCACTGTGCCCTGTAGCTTCAACGGCATCTCCGTTTTGGTCGACTATTGTGCCACCCGTCATGGTAACCGTGCCGTCTACATCAAGAGGGGCATTCATTGCATCGGAATTCGCTGTTGCGGTTATAACGATATCACCGCCCGTTTGAGTGTATGCTCCGTTTGAGTCGATGCCGTCACCACCTTGACCGAAAAAGATCTCGATGTTTCCGCCCGATATTGTGACACCACCCGAACTGTCGCTTCCGTTAATTCCATCGTCATCGGTGTTTATCGAAATGTCTCCGCCACTGATTGTTATATTGACACCCTCGATACCTTCGAAACAGTTTTCGATGTTTATAGTTCCGTTAGTAATGTTGACCGAATTATTGGCATGAACGCCATCATCACCGGAATTTATCACAAACTCGCCACCATTAATAGTTACATCACCGTCAGAGTGTACTGCATCTTCGTAAGCCGAAAGATTAAAAGTGCCTCCGCTAATAACTAGATTATTTACTGATTTAAGCGCTTTCATGCTTTCATCGAGTATCAAATCATCATTTTCGTCATCAAAAGTGTTTGTACTTGGGTCGAATCCTCCACGGCCGCCCCCCATTCCACCGCTCGATGGTGTTTTGATAACTTCAACATATCCTCCGCCTGAATAAAGCTCAAAGTTGCCGCCGTCAATTTGCAAAACGTTTTCCGAACTAATGGCGTCGTTTTCCGCCGTGATAGTAAATGTGCCACTTGTAATTATCAAATTTCCTTTTTCTAAATCTTCGGCGTTTGAGGTTTTAAGCCCGTCTTTTCCTGCGTCTACAGTGATAGTAGTTTCGCTTATCGAAAGAAGATCTTTGCCGACAATTCCGTCCTCGACTGCGTTTACCGTTATCGTTGTGCCTTCGATAACAAGGTCGTCACGGCTGTTGATTCCGTCCTGATACTGTGTCGTTACAGTTAAACTGCCGTCGCCTGTTATCGTTGTGTCTGCTTTTGAATAGATAGCAGCAGAGGGGAATTCAGTGTCGGTTGTCGTAATTTCTCCTTGAGTTACCGAGTTTTCTCCCTCAAGCACCAAAACAACATCTTTCGCTTCGATAATGTTTATCGGGGTGGTTGTGTTGCTTTCAAAATTTGCGTTGTTTAACACAAGATAAACAACCCCGTCGTCTGTGTCTTTATTGACCTCAACCGTTATCATGCTGTTTGTATAGTCGCCGGCAAACTCATATACTCCGCTTTTTGTTATCATTATTTCATCGCCGTCAGAAAAAACTACGCTTTCCCCAAGATCGTCGATGTTGAAGCTAGTAAGTTGAATATCTATGCTTGTGCCGTTTTGAGACGAAACGTCTCCTGACGACAACTCCATGCCCTCGGTTGTCGCACAACCTGATAGTATAATTATCGAAATTGCTGTTAAAACAGCTATATATTTTTTCATAAAACTAAAATTCCTTTCTTGAGTTTTCGCTAATAAACTATTTGGTGTAAAATTGAAATTTATTACAGACTTAAAGACTGTTAATAAATAGTTCCCCTTTGCTAATGATAATTTCAAGATTGCCGTTTCGACATCTAAGCTCATCAACAAACTGTTTTTCTTGCTCTAAAGATTTAAGCTCTATTTCATAACTTAATTTAAACAAACTGCCCATGTTTGTGGTTTTGGCGGATACTAGATTTGCATGTTTAGTGAATTTATAGAAAATATCGTTAAAAGCATCGGTGTAATTAAGGCTTTCGGGGATTGTTATATGAAGAGAGCGATTTCCGTCATTTTTTTGATCTCCGAAGTTAGAAAGGTTCAAAAATAGCGCAAACAAGCAAGCTATGACAGAGAACAACACCGCAAAAGCTATATACCCCATGCCAATCGTTAGCCCTGTGCACATTGCTGTGAAGATTGCGACGATCTCTTTTGCAGTCCCCGGGACAGAACGAAACCTTACAAGGCTGAATGCTCCGGCAACAGCAACGCCGGCTCCGATATTACCGTTTACCATTATGATAACCATCGCTACGGCAAGAGGGAGCAAAGCAAGCGTCACCACAAAACTGCTTGTGCTTTTTGTTTTAAGCGCATACATCTTTGCCATAAATAGCCCCAAAATTATAGCGGACACCATGCAGATTGAAAAATCCAAGATACTTATATTGATTGTGGCAGCGTCTCCAAAAACACTGCCGAAAAGTTCGTTAAGCATTTGCAACCCTTCCTAAGTTGTTTATTAATTGTGGCATAAAATATGTTTGATATGCCGTTCCGTATTTGGAAAACGAAGTTTTAAAAATTCCGTTCTCGTTTAAAAATCCCAAAAACCAAGTTGGAAGCCCCATAACAGTCTTGACTTCGAGCAAAACATATTCGTTTGATAAAACTACAAGATCATCGTTGCTACCGTAAAGCGATACATGGCTATCTCGTGCTTTGATATTAAAATCAAAAGTAAGTCTAAAGTTTTCGTCAAGGGTTGAGAAAAACGCTTCTCGTTCGTAGGATAGATATACTTTCGGTTTGATTTCGTTATAGCAGTTTTTGAAATAGTCAATTTCGTTTAATATCTGCGAATGCTCCACAGCATCAACGCCGTTGTTCAAATATGCAAAGACTTTGTTTTGCTCCGAATAGATTCGTCTTTTGTATACCACGCCATTAAACTTTTTCTTAAGCTCTATAAAAGCGGTGGCATCTTCGCTTGGTTCTCCATAACAGCGAACTCGAAGCTTTTCTTTATATTTTGGCTTTTCAATAGAATGTCTTATAATTCTGTAATCTTCGGTGTCAAAGTAGATGTTCGAGATTTTGTGCCTACCGTAGCTATCAATTTTCATATCCTGTGGCATCTGCGCCAGAAGCTTTTGATGTTGCTCGACAGTTAAAATATATTTAAGTTCATACCTTTTAAAATTTGTTTGTGTCATCTTTTTTGCTCCTTTCATCAATAAACTATCTTAGGGTTTAGGTGGGTTAGAAAGTTTATGTTGTTAGTATACCAAAAAAATATGTAACACCAAGGTAATAAATGTGTCAATGTTGTGTCAGTCGGTTTTTAATTAACGATTTTGTAACGATACTCATTTTACAATTTAATCACAGGGTATTTAAAACAACAAATTCAACTAATCGTCCTGATAAAAAAGGAAAAATTATGGATATCGCCGTCTGTAAAAGACCGTCAAAAAAACCGAACATTCCGATTTGGAATGCTCGGTTTTTTCGATAGTCAAACTTGTTTTTTTGAAGATATGTAAATATTTTTTTAAACTTTCGGATAACCCATAACCGCCTGTGTGTAGAGTAAATTTGTTATTATAAAGAGCAAAAAGGTTTACATATTTGCTGGTTGATACCCAAGTTTTTTTGCATAAGCTTGAATTGCTTTTGTAAAACAGTCTAACGGTGCCCTAACAGTTCCGGCGCCTATTTGGCCAAACCCGGCCTTTTTATGAGCAATTCCGGTATTGATTATTGGAGTTATTCCCGTTTCAACAACCTTTCTTGCATCAATCCCTAAACAAATTCCTTTAAAATCCCAAGTGGGTACAGAAAAATTCGAGTTTCGAGAAATTACTATCTCCATCATCTCGTTGCTTGTTCTCAATGCGTCGTCATATCCACCTGCACCAACAAAACGGGTTACTGCCGGTGCTGCTATCATAGCCATAGCGCCTACCCCAAACGTTTCGGTTATAGCACTGTCACCTATGTCTTTAGAAGCATCTTCACCACTATAACCGGTGAAATACAGCCCTTGCGGAGTGTTAACGGGCCCAGTAAACCACTCATCACCCATTCCGCTTATTCGTATTCCGAAATTTTCGCCGTTGCGACACATGGCGGTTACGATAGTGCCTTGTGTTATAATTCTTGCCGAATCCATAACCGCTTTGCCGGAAGCCATCATAATGTTTAAGAAAAATTGGTCGGTGTCCGCTAAAAATTTTATAACCTGTTGTTTGTTTTGATCTGAAACAGAAAGAGAGGTTATTATCGGGCTTAGCTCTTTTAAAAATAGTAACGAAGCTGCAATGTTACGCTGGTGAAATTCATCACCCATTGTCAGGGCTTTTGCTATTATCGGGTTAAGACTTAAACCGTCTTCCATTGTATTCAAAGCTTTGCTGAGACAAGGACCTAAAACATCTTTTATCCAAACAAGCCTATCAACGACTTCTTGTGAATAGGCACCAAAACGAAGCACCTTACCAATTCCCTCGTTTAGCGAACAATACGCTTTGTTTTGATTATTTTGTTCTTCAACAACCAAAAGAGGCATGTTTTTAGAGGTTATTCCTCCCATTGGGCCTACCGCCCCATGATGATGACATGGTTCAAAGGAAACTTGCCCCGATTCTAATAGTTCCAAAGCCCCTTGTGCATTATCAGCCCAACCTTCGAACAATGCCGCTCCGATACATGAACCGCGCATTGGGTCGGTCATGTTTTCCCATTTTATTGGAGGACCTGCGTGCAACAAAATTTTCTGTTTGTTAAAAGCGTCAATAACGGTGTGTGCCGGAACAACATCTTTAAGTATTGGTTTTGATGAAACTATTCTTTCTGTCACCGCTTTGTTGGCATCGTCAATTGTTTTATAAAGCATGGTAATCTCTCCTTAAAATTAAAATTTATATTCGCGAAGGAACGAGAGCATTTTAATCATCTCGATATCTCCGTTTGCGGGCGGAGACCAATCGAATTGAACAACAGGGCAGTTAAACTTATCAATTACAGTTGAGAAATTGCGAAGACCGATGTTTATACATTTTGGCTTTTGATTTAACATGCCATAAACCTTTTCACCAACAATAAAGTCGAATTTTTCAGGCTGTTTTTTTGACACAATTTCCTTTTGCTCTTTATTTAAGCTGTAACCCAAGATATTCAAAGCGGTTTCGACAGCCAACATGTTAGTGTCACATACAATTACCCCTGCTTGCTTTAGCTTTAAAACTTGCTGATGATAGTTTTGTGGGTCACTGAAAGTTCCGCACACGGTTGCGACAAAACATACGGTTCGTTGTTGTTGTGTTGCTTTTTGTGTAAGTTGCATTATT
Organism: uncultured Oscillospiraceae bacterium; assembly: GCA_964369645.1. Classification (GTDB taxonomy): domain Bacteria; phylum Bacillota; class Clostridia; order Oscillospirales; family Ruminococcaceae; genus CAYJAY01. The sequence continues at coordinate 18,316 of CAYJFO010000002.1, forward strand.
GTCGGAACTAACGAGCTTGCCATATCGTCTGAACTGCCATACCCTAAAACTACATCAAACAACACAACCCCTGTAGAGGCATCATCGACAGCACTTTCCATACATTCTATACGTTTTGCGGGATCTATCATTGGATGTGGCTTACCTTGTGTGTAGACATCGTCCCCCAAATCAACAATAATATGTCCGCCTTGATTAAACATAAATCCATGTTGTTTTTTGGAACAATCGGCAATATTAAGTGCGTCTTTTAAAAGCATCGCCGCTTCGCTTGCTAACGTGCCTCCTGAATAGTAGGCTTTAATTGTCTTGCCATCTTTTATATCAAACACATTCTCTTTTGACAAACTATATTTAAAAGGTGTTACATCTTCGCTCCTAACTAGGCTTACAGCTATTCTTGCGGTTTCATCCAGCGTGTAGGCATGATAAAATCCTTGTTCGTGGAACGTTGGTTTTTCACCTAAAAACAAGCTGACAACCGGTTTTGTACATTTTGATAAGCGCGATACAACTCGATCGCGAACCTCTTTGGCGGGTGGTTTGGACAACACAACCAAAACTTTAGTGTTGGGGTCTTTTTCTAGCGCATCGATACAATCAAGCATTGTGATGCCGCCAATCTCAACCGAAAGATCTCGGCCCCCTGTTCCCAAAGCATTTGTTACGCCTTCTCCAAGCCTGTCTATAATTGTAGAAACTTCTTGAATGCCTGTACCCGAAGCACCGACAATGCCAATAGAACCCTTTTTAATATCATTAGTAAAAGCTATCGGAACTCCGTTTATAATACCGGTTCCGCAATCGGGCCCCATTACCACTAAGCCTTTTTGATGTGCTTTTAATTTAAGCCTTTTTTCATCTTCAATCGGTACGTTATCGGAAAACATGAAAACATTTAATCCTAAATCAAGAGCTCTTTCTGCCTCGGAAGCGGCATAGGTACCAGGTATTGAGATAACTGCAAGATCCGGTTCAGGCATATAATTTAAAGCTTGTTCCCAAGACTTTGCAACGGCAGAGTTTTCGCTTTTGTTAACATCGTTTTGACAATTTAGGTGATCTTCAACCTGTTTTTCAACAACATCTATTATTTCGGGGGAGGAAACGTCGGCAACGATAGCCATGTCATTTGGTCCTGCCGCCATTAATTCTTCCGTCGCAAGACCACCTTGTTCAAAGATTGATTTGTTTGCATTGGTTGCCATCATTATCGAGACCTTTTGCACACCTTCAACAGAACTTATTTTGCCGGACAAAAGCATCAACGACACAGAATCATAGTAGCTCCCTTTTTTTATAATTGTTTGTAACATAATTACCCTCCTTGTTATTTTTAGTTTACTTTTTTATCCAACCCAATGTAGCAGTAACCGTTTTAAAATTGAGTTTTTATAGTATGAAAATATTCACAAGCATTCGTTTAAAAAACTTAAGAATCTAGTCATCACAAGCGCTGTTTCTTTTGTGGTGGTGTCTCTGTCGAAATCATGCATGTCACTCGAAACCACACATGTTTTCGCATCGACAAATAAATTTAAAAGTTGTGTAAATTCGGCAAACGGCACATCGGGGTCAAACCTGCTGTGGACAAGAAAAACTTTGCAGGATGCTAGAATTTCAATTTGTTTTAATGAATAATATTTTCTGTTTAGGTTGTTTTTTTCTCCTTTTATATAATTGAACCATTTTCCTTGCTGTCGTAACCCGACATAACAAAGATATCCTTTTTCAAGGCTGCGATTATAGCAAGTTGAGGGCTCAAGTTTTATAAAACTATCGTCTACCTTTGTGAACTTTAAATAATGTTCGCTTTTAGTATCACACCAGCCATCAGTCAGAAGCCCGTAGCCATAAAAAGATATCACTCCAATAGGATAAATTTTTAGATCAAACTCTAAAGCTTTAAGACATAGATACCCGCCGCAAGATCTGCCCCATAAAAAATAGGGAAGAGTTTTGCCAAAAATGGTGATGCAATTTTGCAAAAACCATTCTATTGATTTTTTAACATCTTTGAGTATTTCGTCTATATTTGATTGAGGTGCTAGAGGATAGTCAAACGCGATTATGGCATGTTGATCGGAACAAAGTGCATTTATATGATAGGTTGGAAGATCGTTTTTAGTTCCGAAAATCATTGCACCACCATGAAAATATAAAATAACAGATTTGATTTCGCGTGACGCGTCGTAATATATAGTTAGATGTTTTTCAGTATGTTCGATTGCATGTGTCTTAACAACAATGTTTTCTGATATTTTCATCGAGATCACCATATATGAACATTAATTTAAATAAAAAAACTTTTGTGTAATATAAAGAATTATTCCTATAGAAATCGCTGTAGTTATTGTTAAAGGCAGTATCTTTTTTAAAACAGTACCCTCTTGACCGGCTATACCGACAGTTGTAATTCCTAATATAATGTTGCCGGGACAGATAGCCCCTCCAACCGCACCACCTGCTGTTTGTGCGCCAAGCACCGCTGAAGTGTTAAGCCCAAGCAACGAAGCAGTGGCCATTTGAAACTCACCAAACAATATATTTGATGCCATGTTACTGCTTGTCATAAATGAACCCAATAAACCCACGACGGGAGCTAGAACACAGTATGCTTCGCCCAAGACTTGCGACATGCCTTCGGCAAGAACAAGTGTCTGACCCGAGCCGCTCATTATTCTGGCTGTGAGCAAAAACCCAATAACAGCAAAACCAGATGGAATGGTTTTTTTAAACGAACGACTGAATATGCCGGATATTTCATCAGATTTTATCCAATTCTTTTTTTTAAAATAAACAAGTCCGAAAATTGCGGAAACCAGCATAAATAAACTGGCGTGTGTGAAAGGGGAGATAGGTGAATAAAGTTCAACTGCAGGATTTGTTATTCCATATCCCGTTGATGTTTCGGGAAATGAAAAGCCCAGTTTAACCTGTCCGAAAAGGTCGTTAATGGGAGCAATTAAAAGAATGGCGAGTGTTATTACGGTTAAAATAATATATGGCAGAAAAGCTTGAGATAAAGACATGTCTTTGTTAAAGTCGGTTTGGTTAACTTGAGCGGTTCTGCTCATTATTTTGCTGTCTTCTATTCGCCATTCTTTATTGTAAAGTTTTGTGCGTCCTAAAATTATAACTGCAACCAAAGCAACACAAGCAGGTAAAAAGCAAGCTATTGTTTGATTAATTTGGCTCATCAAAAGTTGTCCGCCACCTTGAAGAATTGAAATTGTTATAACGGCGGGCAGTCCTTTTATAATTGCTTTTTTCTTGCCATATAAATAACATATAGAAATACCGATAATAAAATTCCAAAGCCATATGAATGCGCCTGCCCACATAGCTGTGCTTAAAACGGCAGCAGGATCGTTGTCAAGGTTGGTTACCATTCTAAGCGAATCCCACGCCGCAGCTAAAGTTCCGAATGTGTTTCCCCATGCATGCCCAATCAAAGCAATGATTACGGCATAAAGGGGCGCAACTCCAATACCCAAAAGCAGAGGAGCCCCTACTGCAACAGGAACACCAAATCCCGTTACTCCTATTAAAAACCCTACAAAACACCAACCAAGAGCCAACAACTGCAATAGCTCGTTTGGTAAAAGTTTTTGGATACCTAGACGAAACGTTGCAAAAGCTTTTGCGGTGTTTGAAACTTCGTATATTAAAATTGCCGGCCAGATGATCAATATAACTATGAAAGCACTCCATAAACCTTTTGCGCCTTCGACCACAACAAGAGTTGTGGTTGCATCAAATACAAAAAGAGCACTTAACAAAGCAATCATCATTCCGACAGGGGCTGCTTTTGTTGCTTTCCACCGAAACTTAATCATTAAAATTAGAAGTGCAGCAATTGGCAACAATGCAATTAACCAATTTAACAAGTTGATTGGAATTGTCATATAATTTCTCCAAATATTTTTTTTACGTCTTAATGTTATTAAACAACAAATTGAATATATTTTCATCGTATAACAATATAAAAACTGAACAATTCTGCTGTTAACATTGCACAAATAAAAATAAACATGACAACAAATGTAATTTTTGTTGAAATTTAATTAATTTTATCATATAATTTTGTTTAAAAAGATTAAAGGGGGGCTATTAATGAAAACTTATGAAATTAAAGATTTAATTTTTGCGGACAGTTTAAAAGGCATTCGTCTTGTTGCAGGTGAAACAAAATCGGATAATAAAATTAGAAATGTAAATATTATCGACAACCCCGATTCTTACGATTGGTTAAAAAGTGGCGATTTTATTCTCACGACGGGATATATTTTTAAAGATAATCCAAAGCAACTTATCACCGTTCTTGACAACCTTGCGAAGATTAATTGTGCGGGGTTGGGCTTTAAAGTGAGAAGATATTTTGAAAGCATACCAGACGAGCTTATAAGCCATGCAAATAAACTTAATGTTCCGGTTATAGAAATTCCAATTAAATACTCTCTTTCTGATGTTTCAAACGAAATTAATGATGAGCTACACAAGCAAGAAGAATCGCTGTTAAAAGACTATATGTCGATACATAACAAATTTAACGAGTGTTCATTGGTTGGAAAAGGAATGCATGGGATATTAAGCACACTGTCTGAATTTGTGAAAAACCCGACAGTTTTTTTTGATGGTGAATACAGGTTTGTTGAAAAATGCGACCCACACAATCTGCTTGCACATCTCAAACTTAAGAAGTTTGATAAAATCTTGCCTGAGGAATTTTTAAATCAATTTCCTTCCGAAATAATAGGTAAATCAAAGATAATTTCACGTCGTTTTCCCGATGAAAACGGCAGTTTGGTTGCTCGAATAGCAGTACTTGAAGACGAAGACGAATCATATGGGTATATAATGGTTTTTGAACATCAGCAGCAGATAGACGACATAGGCTTTTTGGCGCTCGAGTGCTCACTTGCCCCTGCAATAATCGAAAGGGTTAAACTTAAACAGATTAACGAGGTTAAACACCAATTAAGGCAAGACTTTTTCGACGATCTTTTGAGTGGCAAAATTGAATCTGTTAACGCTGTCACAAGCCTTGCGGAACTTCACAGAATGAATGCGAAGGGCACTTATATGTGTCAAGTTATTAAACTATCGAACGCAGAAAAGGCGTTTGGAAGTAATGAGGAACAGCTTAATAAATTTTTGGCCTTTAAGAAAAAAATCATCGAAAAAATTGAAAGAATTTCCGCTACACAAGGTTACAACACCGTTTCAATTCACAGGGCTAATCTTATTATCACGTTCATAAAAGTTAATGACTTAAGTTCATATAAAAACGCAAAGTCTTTTTTGAAAGATTTCCCAAATGTTGTATCAAACTATATTTTGACAAATGAGGATGTAGAATTTTCTGTTGGAATAGGAAGCCCAATTGCGGATTATTTAAACATTCGGAAAAGCTATTTTCAAGCCATATCCGCGATAGAATATGCTGGTGAACAAAAAAGCAACAGCATTTCGTTTTATGAAGATTGCATGTTGGATCATCTTTTAAACTGTATAGAGGACAGCAATGCCATCTCTGAATTTATCGATGTTTCACTTGGTAAACTTATAGCTTATGATAAAAATCATTCAGCAAATATGGTTGCAACACTTGAAGCATATTTTGAAAGCAATGCCAATGTAAGCAACGCAGCAAAAAAGCTTTTTTTACATCGGAATTCCTTGATATACCGAATTGAAAAGATAAAAGAGATATTAGATTCCGATTTAAAAAATGCCTCTGATCTTCTTATGTTGCAGATAGGCCTTCGGCTTTATAAATTAAATCAATAAACGATTTTAGGAGAATAAAACAACCTGAATAGCTAGTTTGGGAGGGCATGTAGCCCTCCCAAATTTTATACTTTAATTTATAGTCTATCTATCGACCAAACAACCGTTTCTTATAATTACACTGGGTGCAACTTGGTTAGAGATAACCTCGTGAGCGGTTTTAACTGGGAACACGGTAATGTTAGCTTTTTCGCCTTCTTTAATGGCAAATTCAACATCAAGAACCCGTGCACCTTCGGATGTTATCATGTTAAAGATCGCTTTAACCTCCTTAGGGGAATAGAACGCTTGAAGATATGAAAGCAAAAGCGCAACTTGCTTGACGTCTCCACAACCTAATGGATTGAAAAAGTCACGAATGTTGTCTGAACCTAGACCAACCGGAACTCCAATTTCTAATAATTTTTTAACAGGAGCAATTTTTCTTGTTGAAATAGCGGTGGGCGCAATGCTAACTTTTAACTTAGCGTTTTTAATGAAATCTAGAGCTTGAGTAAGTTCCGTTTCATCAAGCGCGGAAAGTGTGCACATGTGGATTGCATTAACCCTATCGAAAAGATCAAGTTGTTCAACTTTTTTTGCAAGATAGGGGAGAAGGTAATGTTCACGATTTCCGGATTCGTCAAGATGAAAGTCTGCAGGGCAGTTGTATTTTACAGCAAGGTTAAGTATAAAATCGATGTGTTTTTCCCCTTCACCACATGTTATGGTGTGCCCCGCTATAAGGTCGGCACCAAGGTCCATAGCTTTTTCCAAAAGAGAGGCATTGTCGGGATGGCTAAACACACCTTCTTGTGCAAATGCGGCAACTTGAAGGGTGATTAAATCTTTATACTTTTCTTTCAACTCAAGCAAAGCTTCGATGCCTTTAAGGCCTACAATCCAGTCTACATCACAGTTGGTGCGCATGACAAGAGTACCGCTTTTAATAGCGTTGTTAATAACTTTTTCCGCACGATTTTTTATATCTTGTGTGGTGAAGTTCTCTTTCTCTTTTCGTGTTAAAGCACCTTTTTCGGGACCTGTGCCGTGCTGGTAAAAAGTCCTGCCGTTATCGTTGATGTATGATTTGTCGATATGTGCGTGACAATCGACCAACCCCGGCACAACAACATCACCGTTAAGTTCAAAACATTGTGAGATGTCTTGCTTTGTTATGTTGCTGGCAATTTTTTTAATTACATTTCCTTCTGTCAAGATATCACAGATTTCACCGTTAATATTTGCACCCTTTAACAAAAGCTTTTGCATAGTTAATCCTCTACCTTTACAATAGCATTAACGAGGTTTGCCCCAAGAGGCCCTTGGTGTTCAAACCCGGCGGAAGCCAGTATCATTGTGTCGCCAATCAAAGAACCTACAATGGCGTTGATAACCGCTTTTGCAAATATGCCTTGATAGCTTTGTAAAAAGTCGGATTTCATGGTTGTTCTTCTTCCTCTTATAACACCTTGTGCGTCGGCACCCGCGTTGATCATTACGGTTTGAATTTTCTCCCTTTCGCTTTGTGGGATTACATCATCAAACATTAATCCGGCAGATTTAAATGCAGCTTTTGCACTCTCCACGTCTAAAGTGTCGCTCATAACAGCGCTGCCCATACGAAGTTTGCTTGCAGATTTAGAGCTGTTTCCAAGCACCAATATTTTGCATGCAACCTGTTCGTTGCCGGCAGAGGTTGTCGCAACGTTTGAATATAAACTCCAATCTTTGCAGATAACTTCGTCGGTTATGTCGCTGTCTTTAATTTCGTTAAGGGCAACGGCGGCTCCAAGAGCACAAGCCCCCTTAGCTTTTGAACTTGCGTCGACAGGATTTGAACTAACACAGTTTTTCCCTCTTGAAGCTGCATCGGCAAGCCTTGCCCCTGTCATGGCGGGACACTTTACCGAAACGCAATGCACATCAGCTATATCGTCTATTCCTGCTTGTTCCATCGCTTGCTTAACGCCTTCGGCAACAAGTCGCACTTGAACAGCTGTTCCGTATTCTTCAGGAAGAAGCACACGTGTTACATTAACACCCATGGCAAATCTTTTTTCTGTCGATGTCACATCGGCAACTTGATTGCGTGTGAAAACATTGTAATGTGGGCTCATGAGTCCGCCCGTTAGGCCTATCATAAGCATTGGAATTTTGTCTGAAACTTGTTGTTTTGTGATCCCCATTTTTTCAGAAAGCATCAGTTCGAAACTTAACGAACTGAAACCTCTTGCATAGGCATCACCCTCTGTTTGGGCTTTAATTGCAATGATGTCGTTTGGGTTAATGGTTCCGTTGTCGATAAGTTTTGCGAGTTCCGATACATCGTCTGGACCTGCCATTGGTAGACGGTACACATGGAAATTGTTCATAGTTGTTGTTCTCCCTTTTTTGTTTTATTGTTTGTTAATATATCTTTCTCCATATTCAAGCAATGCATGCTCAAACATTTCGAGAGGTGCACGTGATATGCCGGCGCCTATCATGCCAACTCCTGCTTTTTTGCTTGCTATTGCGGTGTTTATTATTGGACAGGTACCAAGTTTAACAACCTTAGCAATGTCTATACCCACCGGACAACCTTTGTAATCAAGGTTTGGTATCGTGAACTGTTCGCTTTGGCCGTGTGCAATCTCATACATATCGTTTGTGAAATTCAAAGCGTCTTGATATGTTCCGGCACCCAAAAATCGAACGATTGCCGGGGCGGCGGCGATTGCAAAACCTCCTACACCGCCTGTCTCCATAATCGCACTGTCGCCAATGTCTCGGTTTGCGTCGTCTGCCGTATAGCCCGAGAAATAAAGGCCCTCAACTTCTGCCGCAGGAGCGGTGTACCACGTGTCTCCAAGGCCGCTAACGCGTATGCCTATCTCTACACCGTTTCTTGCCATTGCGGTTACAATTGTAGAATGCTTAATATTATGTGCAGCATCTGCTGCCGATTTACATGCAGCCATTGCAAAGTTTAAGAAAAACTGATCGTTGTTGGTTGTTATAAATTTCAAACATTCTCTTAATGTTTCAACGTCTTCACATACTTCCGACATAGAACCTACAATGGTTTTGATAAATAAGTTTGTAGAAGCGGCGTTTCTCATGTGGAGTTCGTCGCCCATATTTAGTGCTTGAGATATAATGTTTTTTAAATTTACACCGCCTGTTTTGATTGTAACATCTTTCAAAACAGGTGCTAGTGTTTGTTCTATCCACTTAAGCCTTTTGACGGTGTTGTCTGAAAACGCACCAAAACGAATTACATCTCCGGCGCCTTCGTTTATTGTGCTATATGAAAAATTCCCGTTTTCCTTGTTTTCTATACAAATAAGCGGCATAGAATAGGAGGTTACACCCGTCATTGGACCTACCGCTTTATAGTGGTGGCACGGCTCGAACTTAATCTTCCCGCTTCCCGCCAAATTCAAGGCGTCGTCGTCATCTTTTGCCAAACCCTCATATTTTAAAACTGCAACAACCGCTCCCTTCATAGGTTCGCACATCGTTTCCCAACTAAGTGGAGGACCCGCATGAAGCAAGGTGAACCTGTCGATTCCCAAAACTTGATGGGCAGGGGCAACGTCAACCCAATACGGCATAGCGTTTTTTAGTTTTGAAACAGCCTTGTCGTTTGCCGTTTTTACACAATCTCTCATATGCTAAGCTCCTTTTGGTTTTAATATTTTTTAATCTTCAATCCAATTTAATATTTCGATAAGCCTAGTGTCTCCGCCAGCAGGCGGTTTCCAGTTAACGTGTGCACAGTGTATATCTTGGTCGTGCAGTGCTTCAACAAAACTTTCAAGACCGAGGTTTATACAAACCGGTTGTTGGTTAAACAAATTATTTAAACTATCCATTAAACAAACTCCGTTTCAAGATTTTTTAATTTAGTGAATTTAATATATCTGCTGCAAGCATTGCGGCTTGTGCGTTACTGTTGGTTACTATAATACCGGCATCTTTAAGTTTTTGTTCCTGTTTGCTTTTTATCTGAAAATCGCTTTCAGTACCACAAACAGAAGCTATATATGTGATATGACGATCCGAATTTTCTGCTTTTGCTTCACAGACGGCTTGAGCTATTGCTCCTGCTGGATCTTGATGTGAACAATATCCCAAAACACAATCAAGTAATATCACCGCAACCGAACCGTCTTGAGCTTCTTTTTTTATCCTTTGGACACGAAGCCTTGGATCTATCATAGGATGTGGCATACCGTCTGTAAAATAGTCGTCGCCCATATCCACAAAAGAATTTTGTTTAGAGACTTCAACGTCGGGGAGAGCAGTTTCGTCATTTGTAAGATTTGAATAGACTAAACCAACCTTTTCTTTTAAAATCAACATACTCTCAAAGCAAAGGCTTCCTCCTGAATATATTCCTCGTATATACTTTTGATTTTCGTTATACAATGATTTTTCTTTCAAAACGATTTCCGAAAGATTATCGATTTCATTCAAAACGACGTTGTTGTTTAATGATGCACAAACGAGTTTTATCGAGGCGTCGGTAAGGTTATTTGTGAAAACGATATCGGTGTTTTTGAATTCAGAACTGTCGCCACCTAGAAAACAAGAGACAACAGGTTTCTTAAAGGTTTTGATAAGCTTTAAAACCTGCTCCATAACAGATTTTGATGGGGGTTTTGAAACAATTCCAATAACCTTTGTGTTGGGATCTTCGTTAAGCGCACTAAGCGCCATGAGCATTGTCTTTCCGCCTACTTGCTCTTTAACATCTCGACCACCTGTGCCGATAGCTTGTGATATTCCGCCGCAAAGTTGGTCGATTAAAACGCTCACCTCTTGTAATCCTGTTCCGGCAGCAGCTACAATTCCAATGTCTCCCTTGCGAACCACATTTGCAAACCCTAAAGCCGCACCGTTGATTATTGCGGTTCCGCAGTCGGGCCCCATCATCAAAAGATTATTTTTTTCGGCGTATGTTTTTAATTCAATTTCTTTTTCAAGCGAGACATTATCGCTGAACAATAAAACGTGCATTTTGTTTTTTAGGGCTTTCATAGCCTCGCTTGCGGCATATCTGCCCGGTAAAGATATAACGGCAATGTTTGCATCTTTAAGATCAAAAGCCGCACTTTCCAACGTTTTATATGTTTGCTTTTTTGATGAATCAGATGCTTTGCTTTTGTTTTCAAAGCTATCATTTAAAATTTGTATAGCGTTTTTTAAACTCTCGTCGTCCTCTGCTAAAATTCCAATAACTAAGTCGTTTGCCCCGGCATTCAACGCGGTTTGTTCGGTCAGTATCTTTGACTTTATCATTAGCTCTTTGTTGTGCTCGGTTCCCATCATTACCGAAGCGTTTTTAACGCCTTTAACCGATGTTATTTTGCTTGAAAAAAGCATTAATGTAACCGAATCGTAGTATGCGTTTTTTTTGACATCGTTATATAAACTCATATATACCCCCATATTTGAAGTTTGGCCTTGTTATATTAACAAGGCTTTAAGTCGTTTATATTATCACATAATATATTAAAAATTGGAGTAGATAAAAACACGAATATTTGAAAATCTGCTATGCAACTTGCACAAGGGACGGCATAGTCCCCATAAAAAATATAACATATCATAGTTGTATATAATTTAAGTACCGGAATTTTATGTGTGGTTTAATGTCTTTGTTTGTTTTGTTGCATGATTATTTATTGTTTTGTTAAAAAAGTACAATGCTTTTTTTATAAAAATTGTTTATGATATTGCCATAGTGATAAAATAATGTTTTGAAAATTACAACAGTTATTCAAAGATTGATTTTAATACACATAACACATACATTGTTAGGAGAAATTATATGAATAAAATAACCGATTGTTCGGAATATGTTGAAAAACTAATAAGACATGAACGTTCGGCGGTTGTCCATTCGGTATACAACCACACAATTAATATGGTTTGTAACAACAGAATTATAAGCATCCAATCGAAATCTTCTCCGTTTTCACCTTTGACTATGAGGACAAATTGCACCGGAGAGGATCTTTCAAATCTTAACATAACCCCAAAAACAGAGGCGAATATAACGCTTAAAGGTATTTATATAGACGGAACATTTTTTAAATATCAATATGAACCCTCGCGAAACTGCAATCTACTCGATTTTTTTGATGAATCAAAACAAAAGAGTGTGAAAGAAACACAGGACATTTCAAAAAAAGCGTTAAAAATGCTTGATAAACGTGATGGATTTTGCGACATTGTCTTAGATGATGGAGTTTATTGGCAGCTTTCCGATTGTGCAAAAACTGCAAGGGATATAATTCAAGAGGTTAGAAAATATATAAAAAACAACGAAACAACAAAAGCTGTTGTAAAAAGTGTGGAACTAATAGGATTAGGACAGGGGTTGACCCCTTCGGGCGATGATTTTATATGTGGAATGCTTGCAGCATGTAAGCTAGTGAACACAAAAATGTCGATTAGTTTTTTTGAAAAATTAAGTGAGAGAGTACTCGAAAATCTTTATAAAACAAACGATATAAGTGCTTCGTTTTTAAGATGTAGTGTTGAATTGCAGTTTGGAGAAGCTGTTCTTTCAATTTTAACATGCGACTATCCCGACAGTGTTGCAAAGGCGTTTGACGCAGTTGGACATAGTTCGGGGGCGGATATATTAAGCGGAATTGTTTTTGCGTTTGATTGTTTCGAAACAGTGTAATTTTTACACAATAAATCGACTGTGGCTGAATTGTTTTAGGCAGTTTGCACATTAACATTTCGTTGTTTTGTGGTTATATACGATGACATAAATCTGTTTAAAGGCTATTATGTTATCATAAAGCACGCTAAGATATAAAATGATTTGATTGCAATCAAAAAAAGTGCTGATGGATGATATTAAAAAGTGTGATATATTGTTCAACTTTTGATATTTATTTTCAACCGTGGTATATCCTTAATAAAGATCTATAAGCAAAATTCAATATTCAACAGGAGGAGATACAGTGCAAACAATTACAAAAGATCATATTGTTCATAGTTTTTCGAGTAAAAACCAAGCAGTTGCAGAGGTGTGCTCGGGTGAGAGAGTAAAGTTTATTACGGCGAGCCCCGGAATTCCGGACGCGGTTTTTGAAAAAGACTATAGCATTGAACCGTTTCCAAAAAGAATATTATCTATAACGGGGCCTCTATTTGTAAAAGATACGATGCCGGGTGATTGCTTAAAAATAACAATAAAAGATATTGTTCTTGAAGAAATAGGCAAGATGTGGATGGGTCAATGGATGGGAGTGTTAAGCAAACAAGTTGACCACTGCTTTATGAAAAATGTTCCGATAGAAAATGGAAAGGCGATAATTGATGAAAATTTGCAACTTCCTTTAAGGCCGATGATTGGCACAATTGGAACAACCCCGCAAGGAGAAGGCGTTGAATGCCTTGTTCCCGGAAGCTATGGAGGGAATATGGATAGCCTTTCGGTATCTGTTGGAAATATATTGTATCTGCCTGTTTTTGTCGAAGGTGCTTTGCTTTGTGTGGGAGATGTCCATGCGACTATGGGCCGCGGCGAGGTTTTTGGAACCGGTGTCGAAATCGGAAGCGAGGTCGAACTTGAAATAGAGGTTATAAAACAAAAAAACCTAACCGGTCCTTTAGTTGAAAATCAAAATTCATACATTGTTTTATCATCCGCACCAACCTTGGAACAAGCTTGTATAGATGCAACTAACAGAGCGATTGATTTTATCACCGAATCAATAGATTGTTGTTTTGACATCGCCTATGCTTTAGTGGGACAAGCTTGTGATCTTAAAATTGAACAAATCGTTAACCCAAACGTAACAGTATCGATAGAAATTCCTAAAAATATTTTAATTTAAATAAATTTATAAGGAGCAGAATTATGCAATACGGTTTAATAACAGGTCCTTGGTCGGGAATACCAAATCTTTTACTAACGGCGGGCTTAGGTCTTATCACCATAATCATCGGAGCAGTTTTAGCAGACAAGTTCGGGAAGAAATATGCACCATTTATAATGGTAGGATTAATGGCAGGCCTACAGATTATGGTTTCCTTTACATCTTCAAAATTCGTAACTCTCACACTTGGCGGCCAAGAGTTCTTTATCATTGCAGGCTCGTTGATGTATCCGATACTTGCTTGTGGTGAAGACTATATAAACGAATTTTATGGGCGAGACATTGCAAAATCATCTGTTACTTGCCAATTTATAGTTCGAGCGCTAACAACAGCATATCTTATTTGGCTTATCTTTTTGCCAAATCCGGTTGCAGAAGCAGACAACTATATCATGTTTGAAGCTCTCAACTCGTTAGTCCCTCGTGTTGCAATAGCAAGTATGATAGCAACTTATATAGGCGGACTGTTAAACGTTCATCTTTTCTCAAAAATTAAAGGAAAAACAGGAACTTCAAAGCTTTGGCTTAGAACATTTGTATCAACTTCGGTAGGCTTGGTTGTCAACGCGTTCTTGTTCACATTCCTTGCGTTTGTTGGCTCAAGAAGTTTTTCTGTAATGGTTCAAATGGTTATAATATCTGTAAGTGTAAGGCTTGCTACCGGTGTTCTTGAACTGATTTTCCTATATTTCATGACCTTCCTAAAGAACAAAAAGGTTATCCTTGCAGATGCGGCGGAAATTGTCATTCGTCCGACAGTGCTAGATAGTTAGTATTAAATATTTGAATAGTATAAGTATAAAGCCCGAAAGTCAATCGACTTTCGGGCTTTATACTTATACTCGAAACGATGAGGCTGTTTTTATAAAATTAATTATAACTTTAAATTTGTTTTGGGCAATTTGCACAGTGGATTTTAATTCATTTGTGTTTATGTACGATGACATGTAACGGCATCCACGATAATATTAAAGCACGCATTATTCAGTTAATAATTCATTCACAAAAAAATGTAAGGGGAAAAATTATGAAAAAGTCTTTGTTTTTGGTTTTGGCGATTATTCTAACGGCAACTATGCTGGTTGCTTGCGCTTCGGGAGAAGAAAGCAGCAGCGATCAAACCTATGTGTTCCAACTTGGACACGGAATGATGGAACAAACACCGCAACATCAAGGTGCTCTTGAATTCCAAAAGCTCGTTTCGGAAAAGACAGATGGACGAGTTCAAATTGATTTGTTCCCGGCGGGACAGCTAGGAAGCGACACCGAACTTGCTGAGATGATTCAAACAAACGTTGTAGACGTTGCGATTATTCCCACAGCAAAACTTAGCGGATTTCATGCTCCGCTACAAGTAATTGATCTCCCATTCTTGTTCCCATCAAAAGAGGTTGCATATCAAGTTTTAGATAGCGAAGAATTTAAAGATATGATATTTGATCCAATGGAAGAACTGGGCTTTATTGGTATCAATTTCTGGGAAAGTGGATTTAAACAACTAACAGCAAATTCTGAAATTAATTCGCCCGACGATATGTCCGGCATGAAATTCAGGGTTATGGAATCTCCGCTTTTAATTGCTCAGTATGAGACACTTGGCGCAAACCCTGTTGCGATAGATTTCAGCGAAACATATAACTCGTTGCAACAAGGTGCAGCAGACGGACAAGAAAATCCATTGAACTCTATCGTTAATATGAAATTCTATGAAGTTCAAGAGAACATGACGATAAGTAACCACGGATACCTTGCATATGCATTGATGTTCAGTGCACAAGCTTGGGGTTCGTTGCCGGCAGATCTACAAGCGCTTGTTGAAGAGGCGGCGGCAGAAGCAGTTGTTGTGGAACGCAGCATAAACGCTGAGCTTGAAAACGAATATATAGCTACCATAGAGCAATCGGGCACAGAGGTTTACACATTGACCCCCGAAGAGATGGATGCGTTTTCCGCAGAAGTCTTGCCGGTGTACGAACAGTTTAGGGATGTTATAGGTTCGGATATTCTGGACAGCACGTTGGCACTTATAGAACAAGCAAAATAGCAAGTAATAAATAGATAACACAGCCGGATAGATTAATATTAACCCGACATATTTTTATCCGGCTGTGTTTTTTTTATCGATCAAATGGTTAAACATATCCAAGGTTGTGGGTGACAAAGTTTGAAAAAACAATAATGAAAAACGAAGTGAGCCCTGTCTTGACGATTATGTTGGCTTTCACGACGTTTTGCGCGAGAAAGGGGCATAGTCTTTAATATGAAAAAAATAGATAAAATTCTTGTGATATTTGAGGACGGAATGATGATTGTCGGAATTTTGTCCGCAGCAATTATTCTTTTTATAAATGTTGTACTTAAGAATTTTTTTGCTTCGGGAATAACATGGGCAGAAGAATATGCAAAATATGCGATAATGTGGATTACTTTCGGCGGATGTGGTGCGGCAGCAAGAATGAACGCACACATGAGTATAACGGCACTATACGACGCTGTTAACGATAGGATGAAAAGCTTGCTCGATTATTTTATTTATACTGTCGGTGCTTTGTTTTCTGCATTTATGATGGTGTATGGAATGCGTCTTGTGTTTTCGGTTATGATAACAAATCAAGTTTCTCCCACGATGGAACTGCCTATGGAAATTATCTATGCTTCGGTTCCTCTTGGCGGAGCACTGATGTTTTTGCGGTTTATAACAAAGATAATTGAAAAGGCTAAACAAAAGAAAAACGTAAAGGAGAAAAACACATGATTATAGTACTTTTCGTTTTATTAACTATCTTAATGATAGCAGGCGTGCCGATATTTATAGCTCTTTCGGGTGCTTCGGTTGTCTCTTTTGCACTTTTTAGCGACATTGATTTAATAGTCGTTATTCAAAGAATGATAGCAGGCCTTGGGAAATTTTCGTTGATATCGATACCGTTTTTTATTTTGGCGGCAAACCTTATGGGTGAGGGCGGAATATCAAAACGAATTATAAAACTTGCTGATGTTTTTGTGGGACACAAAACAGGTGGAATAGGAATGGTCGCGATTATAGCAAGTTTGTTTTTCGGGGCAATTTCCGGTTCTTCCCCCGCAACCGTCGTAGCGATAGGTGCAATATTATATCCTGCTTTGAAAAAATGCAAATACACTGACGAATATTCCAGTGGCGTTATTACTGCATCGGGGTCTCTCGGTATCATTATACCGCCATCTGTTACAATGATAGTATACGGAACGGTTACGGGAGCTTCGGTGGGGGCTTTGTTTATAGCCGGTTTTGGGGCAGGGATTGTATATGCTTTAATGTATATGATATACACATATTTCCACGCGAAAAAGCATACTGAAATTGTAAAAAAACCAAAAGCAACGATAAAAGAAAAACTTGAAGCTTTAAAACAATCGATATGGGGAATGGGTGTTCCTATTATAATTCTCGGCGGCATCTATGGCGGAAAATTCACGCCGACAGAAGCCTCGGCTGTAGCGGTGGTTTATTCACTTGTGGTTTCAATGTTTATATACCGAGAATTAAGTTTTAAAGGGCTTATCGAATGCATCAAAAAATCCGCGATATCAACAGCACAAATTATGATACTCATGGCGGGTGCAAGTGTTTTCGCATGGATACTTACATCAGAAGGTATTACAGTTATGATAGCGAACTCGATGCTTGAACTAAGTTCCAACAAATATGTTATATTGTTTTTCATGAACATTATACTTTTGGTTGCGGGAATGTTCTTAGACGGTGCTTCTATCGTTACAATACTAGGTCCTCTTTTCTTCCCGATAGCAATGAGTGTTGGGATTGACCCTGTGCATCTTGGCATTGTAATGGTTGTCAACTGTGCAATAGGTATGTTCACGCCTCCGTTTGGGTTAAATCTTTTTGTGGCCTCAAGCATTACAAAACAACCGGTTATGCGCGTAGCAAAAGGAGCTGTTCCATTTATCTTGCTCTCTATAATTGCTTTGTTGATTATAACGTATATCCCAGAAATAAGCCTGTGGTTGCCCAAAACAGTTTACGGTGCTTGGTGAATAATATAATGCGAAGCATTATGTTATTAAAATTAACAACACGCAATCTAACAAAAAAGTTATTAGGTTGCGTGTTAAAATTTAGCTTTGGAGGTCAAAATGTCAATTTTAATTAAAGATATAACATATCTTTCGGACGATTATAGCACATGGAAAAAAGGACATATTTTAATTGATGGTAACAAAATTTCAAAAATTGGTAGCTTTTCACTTGATGAAATAAAAGCCGATGAAACTGTTTGCGGAAACAACAAGATCGTTATACCGGGCCTTATAAATTCACATACACATTCGTATACGGGATATCTGAAAGGAAGCATTGATAATGTTCCGCTTGATATCTATATGCTATATGCAATTGCGCAGGGTTCGCACAGGACAGAAAGACAGATATATATAAGTTCTGCGTTGGAAGCGCTTAATATGTTAAAAAGAGGAATCACCTCGGCGGTCGATCATCTAGCACAAAGACCCTCGATTTCGGAACAAGGCGTCAGCGCTTCTGCACAAGGATTTAAAGATCTTGGTATGAGAGCGAAAATAGCGACAATGTTTGCGGACAAGAGCTTTTTTGAAACTGTTCCTATGTTTCCGGGAGAACTTCCCGAAAGCTGTATTCCAAAATCAAAGACCGCTCCACAAACGGTAGACAATTACATACAACAGGTAGAAACATCTTTTTTAAAGTTTAAAGATGACGAGTTAATCGATATAATGCTTGGGACAGATGGACCGCAGCGTTGCAGCGAACAACTTTTAACCAAGACCGCGTTGTTGGAAGAAAAATATAAAATGGGGTGGCATTCGCATATTCTTGAAGCAAAAACACAAGCAATTGTAGCAAAAAAGCGTTTCGGAAAAGGCCTCATCGAATATATGGATAGCCTTGGGATTATAAACTCTCGAACAAATTTGGTGCATCACGTGTGGGTTTCGGAAAACGAATTAAATATTGTTAGAGATAGGAAAGCGACAGTAATTCATTGTCCTTTCTCAAATCTGCATCTCGGGGCAGGGATAGCGCCAGTTGCACACTATCATGATTTTGGCATTGATATAGCGCTTGGTTCTGACGGAGGAAACTGTGGAAGTGTTTCGATGTTTGATCAGATGAAACTGCTTGCGACTGTTCAAAATGTCTCTACTATTGATTACGAAAAATGGTTTAGCGCAGAAGATACCTTGAAACTTATGTATACCGGAGGAAAAAAGGTTTTAGGAAAAGATGTCGGCGTGCTGTCTGAAGGGAAACTTGCCGACATGGTAGTGTTAGACATAGACAATGTGTTTTGGCAACCTCTCGGGAATATATCAAGACAGTTGGTTTATTACGAAAACGGCTCAAGTGTTGATATGGTTATAGTAAATGGAAAAAAAGTTATCGAAAACGGCAAGAGCACGATGATTGACGAGGCACAGCTTATACAAGAAGCCAAAGAGATTGCTCAAAAACTTAAACAAGACAGCGAAGATAGCCTTCGCTTTGTACAAAAACAAATACCATATTTCAAAGCTATGCATCTTAGAGAATCAAAAAAAGATATTGGATTTGAACGATTGATCGATTTTAAATTTTAAAAGTTATAAAGTTGTTATGTTAGATAGAGTGGTACAACAAATAAGAAAAATCTAATTGTCTACTTCTTAATTGATATTATTACAATATAGGTGATACCAAAAAAGGCGATGTGAAAAAAGTGTTTATTTTAAAGACTTTTTCACATCGCCTATAATTATTTATAGGACGCACTAATAATGCGAATAGTTGGGGTATGGGTTTGCTCATAATATGATTATTATTTAGTAGCAAATGCTTTTTTATAAACCTCATCTTGTTCTTTAAGGTGTGTAATGTATCCTATTGGTATTTCGTTGTTTGTTGCATCAATGATTTGCCTTACATCATTTTCATTAAATGCTCCGCAAAGCTCGATACATGTAACTTCTTCAGCTACTAATTTCTTTGCTATTTCACAAGCGTCTTGAACATTAACAACACCGATAATTTGTGCGAGTTTATCTTTTATAGCTGCTTTATCTTTTGATGAATCAAAGTCTCCCATAATTAAAAATGCAAATTTCATTTTTCTTTCTCCATTCATTATATAATTTGTGCGACACTAAGTCGCAACTTTTTTTTTGAGATTATGAAAAAAATCTTTTGTTAATATTGTACATAAACGAAAACAAAAAAGCAATGTATGCAATGTTAAACTTGTTATTTTAGAAACGAAAAAGACGGAAACAATATTACTTGCTCCGTCTTAGTCACTAAGTTATACATACACAATTTCGATGTATATGATTTTTTCAATTACGTGCCGCCTTTATGTAAGCATACCGCTGTTGTTTTTTTATGCTTTATATGTATCTGCTTGTCGCAAACACTACCTTTGACAGTCTCTAAACCTTTTATCTATAGGATTTTTCGTTAAGTCCTTATAACGCCAATCGTGCCATTTAAAAGCTGTGCTAGTGTTTTGGCACAGCTTTTGTCTTTATTCATTGTATTTTCCTGTTTTATATCAAATTTATTCAACCTTTGAAAAATCATTATGTTGAGGGTATTGCTATAAGTTTGCTTAGTAAGATTGGTTGTTTTCTACAGTGTTCAATTTTACTTTTCAATTTGTATCTTTATTGATTTTGTAGCAATGCTTGATTTAATATGTTTATCAAGTACATTGCAATGACATGTATTTTCATAAAAACCTGTGATTTCAAATTCTAATTGCGTTTGACCACCGATAAGCGTATCAAGTGTGTGGCCCATACTATAATAGATTATTATTTACAAATATCTACCGGTAATACTTTTGTCACTCAACGAGATCTCAAAAGGGGTACCTTTGGCTATAACCTCTCCGCCTTTATCACCTCCAAATGGTCCTAATTCAATGATATAATCACTCCTCGATAAAATTTCAGTATTGTGTTCAATCACAAATACAGAGTTGCCCTCAAAAACTAGTCTTTTAAGCAAAATCAAAAGTTTTTCACTGTCTGATGGGTGAAGTCCTGTTGTTGGTTCATCTAAAAGATATAGAATGTTGCTTGAATTTCCCTTTGCAAGTTCCTTTGATAGTTTAAGCCTTTGACATTCTCCGCCCGAAAGAGTTGTTGTGGATTGTCCAAGCTTTAGATACGCAAGTCCAACTTCGTTTATAACGCAAAGTTTTCTATAAATTTCTTTGTTACCCTCAAAAAAATCTAAGTTTTCAAGCACCGTCATGTTTAAAACGTCAGAAATGCTTTTGCCCTTGTACAACACTGATAAAATTTTCTTTTTAAATCTATGTCCTTTACAAACAGGACAAGTAACCTCAACATCATCTAAAAACTGCATATCAAGCGAGATAACCCCAAGTCCCTCGCATTTCTCACAACGCCCACCCTTGACATTGAAAGAAAAATCAGCTGGTTTAAGTTGAAGCTTTTTAGCTTCAGACATAGAAGAAAACAGCTCTCTTATCAATGTGAAAACCTCAGTGTATGTTGCGATGTTGCTTCGGCTTTGCCTGCCGATAGGACTTTGGTCGATTTTGATAACTTCTGAGATATGTTCAAAACCCTTAATGCTTTCGGCATTTTTTCTCATCTCTATAACATCAAAAACAAGACTGCTTTTCCCACTGCCCGATACACCAGCGAAGGACACAATCTGACCGAGAGGAATATCTACTGAAATGTTTTTTAGGTTATGAACAGATGCGTTTTTAACTTCAATAAATCTGCTCGTACTTATATTTTTATCATTCGGCTTAGTTTTTTCTTCACGCAGATACTTCGCCGTCTTTGAACTTTCATTTTGCGAAACTTCTGCAACTGTACCACTTGCGACAATTTCGCCACCAAGAGAACCAGCACCAACACCAAAATCAATCACATAATCGCAATGTTTTACAAAGTCTATATCATGTTCAATAACAATAACTGTGTTGCCAAGGTCACGCAGTTTTTTTATTGCTGTTAGTAGTAGGGATGTATCCCTTGCGTGAAGCCCTGTGGTCGGCTCGTCTAAAATATAAATCACCCCTGTAAGTCCGCTTTCTAAAATACTTGCAAGGCGAATTCGCTGACTTTCGCCGCCCGATAGCGTGTTAACTGGACGATCGATAGACAGATATTCAAGTCCAATTTTCACGATGCCTTTTACACGTTTTAGAATATCACCTATTACAACTGTGGCAATTTCTTTAGCTGATGGAGATAGACTCGACAAAACATCTTGTAGAAATTCCACGAGTGATGACAGCGTATAAGTGCTGACTTGTACTATAGTCTTTCCGTTTAGCTTTGCGGTTCTGCCAACAAACCCAAGCCTTGTGCCGCCACATTCATCACAAGGAGTGCTACCGATTGCATTTGAAATTACAGTATTTGCAACTTTTTTTGTGGCAGATTCTACAACTTTTTTATTTACAAAGGTTCTAAGACCTTCAACATAACCGTCCATAACGCGTTTAGGCTTTTTAACATTAGGAAAACGATTTTTAAACCCCTCGCAATCGACACCATCAAGAAGCACTAGCATTTCAAGCTCGTTAAAATCTTTGACTGGTTTTGAAACATCAAAGTTAAAACCATAATGTTTTCCGCAAGCCTCGTGAATAGCTGAATAATGCTCCCAAAAAGTCCTATTACCCCAAATTTTGATAGCGCCCTCTTTTATGGTGAGATTTTTATCAATGAGTTTGGAAAAATCTATGTCTTTTACCACCCCAACGCCACTACATTTTTGGCAAGCACCCTCGGTTTTATTGAAAGAAAAACTTGCCATACTAAGGTGGTGTAGGTAGGCGTTACAATGAGGACAGGAAGTGTCAATAAAATCAATTTCTTCGTCTTCATCAAAATTTGGCGGGATTTCGGCGTTGCAATTTGGGCAGATTCTCACACTGAGTTTTGCGAATAAAATTCTAAGATAGGTTAGTATTTCGGTGTATGTTCCAACTGTTGAACGAGGATTGTTAGAAAGAACCCTTTGACCCACGGAGATAGATGGCGAAAGCCCAATAATGCTGTCAACCTGTGGTTTATTAAGCCCATCTGTCACCATGCCCATCGATTCCAAATATTGCCTTTGGCATTCTTTTTGCAAAATATCCATAGCAAAACTACTTTTCCCACTGCCAGACATACCGGTTAAAGCAACGAGTTTGTATTTGGGTATCTCCACCGAGATGTTTTTAAGGTTGTTTTCCCTTGCACCTATTATTTTTATAAATTCGTTTCTCATTAGTCCTCCAACAAATAATCCGCCATAAAGTTTAGTGTTTCTGCAAACACAGATTAGGTTGTAACAGAACGATAAAGGTTAATTTTATCTGTAAGTTCAATGTTATTTTTTCTTTGCTACAATCAAGACCGAGTCATTGTCGCCGTCTTCTGTATAAATTTCATGACAGATAATTTGCATTTCAGAGTTTATAATATTTTGCAAAGTGGCTAATTTATAATAATTAATTCGTAGTGTACCTTGGTGGAAAAATTCTTCTTTGTCTCCTCCAAGCCAAAAAGACATAAATAATATACCGTCATCATGTAGATGCTCTTTTTGACTTTTGAGCGATTTTATAAGTTCTGCTTGAGTTAAATGTTGTAAAACTTTATTTGAATAAATACAGTCAAAAGTCTCATTGCAATTTATATCAGTAGCATCGATCACGAAAACCGGAATCTTGCCGTTTTTCTTACTAAATTCATCAACAAAGATAGGAGAAGAATCAGAACCTGTAACTTTATATGTTTTTGATAATATCTCAAGGTCAAAGCCGGTTCCCATTCCAATTTCAAGTAGTGTCGATTCTGGTTTTAGATGCTCTTTTAGTTTATCAGGCATAAAAGTATGCGAATATCCTTCTAACATTTTTTTGTATATATCCACATTCTCTTGTTTCATAAAAAAATCCATAAGATCTCCTAATCTATAAAAAGTTTAATATCTACAAGCTTTGCTTGCTCCAGTAAATGAATGGTGTCGGTATCATAAATCGAATAATTTTTCTTCGTAATTCTCCACAAAATAGCGGATATTAGTTCTACCCTTTTGAATGATAGTGTGTCCCTCAGATTTTAGCTGTTCGCTTTGAGCTTGTACACCACCGGGGTATTTCGGGTTTAACTCGCCGTTTGGTTTGAGAGTTCTCCAAAAGGGGATTTTATTGTCGGGACGCTGTTCGCTTGCGTTTGCGACTATACTTACAAAAATTCCGGCTGTAAGTTGACAGGTGAAATCTGCATCATTTTCTCTTGCAAGTTTTTCTCTAATTTGGGTGGTGGTAACCAGTTTTCCGCTCGGAATTTCCCTCATAATCGTATCATAAAACAAAGGTGGAGCAATAAGCATTTTATCGCCACCATATCTCTTAATCGCCTCTGCTTCGGTCAAAATGATTATTTTGGGCATAT
>CAYJFO010000002.1:42528-57358 GCA_964369645.1 uncultured Oscillospiraceae bacterium
CCACCATATCTCTTAATCGCCTCTGCTTCGGTCAAAATGATTATTTTGGGCATATCTTTATTGTTGTTAAGTTGCTTGTTAAAATCTTTTTCGGCTTTTTTTGACATTTGTGTTATTCCTTTTGTTGTGAGATATGTATAAGCTTCACCTTCGATGAAGCTATAGAAATACTACTAGACTTGCTTTGAATAAAGAACTTTTGATTTAAGTAATATAAAAAGTAAAAACTTTTAAGAAAATTGGCGAATTTAGCAATGATTAGGTCTGTTAAAAATCGTCTTTAACGATAGGTAATGAAATTTCGCTTTTTGTTCCAATACCGTATGTGCTGTATAGATGGACGCCGTAGTCTTCACCAAATGTCATTTTAATTCTTGAATTAACGTTAAAAAGTGCCATCTTGTTTCCGTGACCGTTTTTCGTGAGTTTATTTAGCTCGGTTTTGTCCGACGTTAAAAGTGCGTGGTTTATTGTGCTTAAATCGAAAGGGTTTATTCCTAATCCGTCGTCCTCGATTGTGACAATTAAACGGCTTTGCGTTGAAAGAATGTTAATATTAACTACTCCTTTGCCGACTTTGGTCTCAAGACCGTGGACTATTGCGTTTTCCACAATCGGCTGAATAGTCAAGCGCGGAAGCATACACGACGAAAGGTCTTCTTGACCTTGCTCATATGTTACATTCAACTCAAAACGATTGTTGAATCGATACTGTTGAATGGCAAAATAATTCGAAATATGTTCTAATTCGTCTTTGAGCGAAACCATCATGGTCGGGTTATCAATGCAATATCTAAAGACCGCTGCAAGCGACTTTGCTGTGTTTGCAATGCTTTCAACACCGTCGTTTATCGCCTGTCCACGAATTGAATCAATTGTGTTGTACAAAAAATGGGGATTGATTTGGCTTTGGAGAGCGTTGAGTTCAGCGTGTTTAGCGGATAATTTTGTGCTGTACTCGCTTGCGACTATCTCGTGAATCTTCAAAAGAATTAAATTGAACTCCTGCAACATGCCGGGCGAGCTGTTTAATTCATTTTCAGAAAAAAGTTGTTCGTATTTTCCGTCTAAAATAAGTTGGATTGAACGATGAAGTTTCACGATGGGAATATAAATTGTAGCAATGTAAACAACTATTATACCTATACACAACACAAGCAAAAAACAGGCTATTGCAAGGATAATAGAACGGTTATTCAAATCAAGGTTGTTGAACGAGACGTATATTAGCATTGCGAGAAAACAAAGCATTAAAAAAAACAACAGCATAAGCAAGACAACACTGTTAGCACGAAAAAACGACACCGGTGCTTTATGCTTTTTGCTATCTCTTTCGATGTTGTTCATGTTGTCACCTTATTGATTTCTTTCTGTATTCCGCCGGGGTTATTCCGACGATTTTTTTAAACGTTTTGCTGAAATGGCGAACATCGCTAAACCCCACCATATCGGCTATCTGGGAGATTGAAAAACTCGGTTCCGCAAGATATGTCTTTGATACGTCGACACGATAGGTTGAGATATATTCGCTAAAACCAATGCCGATGTCTTTTTTAAAAACGCTTCCGATATAGGACGGGTTGCGACACAGGTGGTCCGCTATGTCAATCAAGCGTATATTTTCTTTGTAGTGTTTCCCTATATACGCCTTTATTCGTGCGGTTATGTGTACGTCTTGGTTAAGTTGTTCGATATAATATTGCTTTATAGGCTCAATGAGTATTTGTACTAAAGTTTTTTTAAGTTCCGATTTTGTGTTGCAACTGTCAATGATTTCACTAAAATTAGAACATAAACCAAACGACTTAAAATCCGAGATGCCCATTCTGTCGATAGAACGTGTATATACATCGAAAACACGTTCCAAAACAAAAAATAATTTTTCGGCATCAGACGAGAGCTCTATTGTTTGGTCTATTAAATTGTTAAGATAAAGTTCAAGCTCAAAAGTTTGAAACGTTTCGATCATCGTTGCAATCTGCAACTCTTTGTTCAACAACATTCGCATATGAACGTTGCTCGAGGGGTCAGAGTTTTGTTTGTATATTCGTCCGAATCCTTGGGTGAAACGATTTCTCAAAAGGTGATTTGCAATTTTAAAAGATTGATTGATGTTCGAGAAAGTGCCCTCCATTGGCCCAATCGACATGACAATATCAAGTTTATCGGCGCGACAAACGTTACAAAGCTTTTCCAAAAGCTGTTTTGTTAAGTTGTCATAGTCGTCGTCGGGCGAAAAAGATGTGTTTATCAAAATTATAAAGCGCGAATTGTCGTACAAACAATAGTGACAGGACACCATGGGTTTAAGAAGCTTGTCGGAAACTGAAATAAATTGATCTAAACTACTTTGATTTAATGGTTGGCTAAGATATGCAACAACAACAAAAAAATTCCCATACGAAAACTTGCAACAATATTTTGTGTTTATCTCTTCTAAAGGAATGGCGGGCAAAGAAAGATGTTCGGAATATAACGACTTTAACAAAAAAGAATTTCGCAACTCTTCCACTTGACCGTTAACATCAGCCCTGGCAGTAGATGCCGAATTTTTTGCTATGCGCTCGATAGCAACGGTTAGAGCCTGCTCAAGCTCCTCTGGCTCTAAAGGTTTTAATATGAAACTCACGGCGCTGTATTTAATCGCCTCTTTGGCATATTCAAAGCTGTTATAACCACTAAGAATTATAAACTCTACCGAAAGACCCGAAAGACGAACTTTCTCCATAAGATCAATCCCGCTAATTCCCGGCATTCTGATATCGGTTATAACGATATCGGGTTTAAGGCTCAAAATCTTATTAAAGGCATCTTCGCCATCGTGCGCTTCGCCGACAATCTCGATTTCAAAGGTTTCCCAGTCTATGCTTTTTCTGATAAGTGAAGCCACCCATATTTCGTCATCGGCAATCAAAGCCTTAATCATTTATTAAACTCCTCCTTAAAAAAGCAACATTGCGATCATTTTGTCGTAGGAATAATCCTTTTTTTCTATGCAGCGAACAGTCTCGCCGTTTTTGACAAGCGTTGCGCGATCGGTATATGCTATCATCTCTTCAATTCGGTTAGCTATGCAAACTACCGACAGTTCTTTGTATTTTAAACAAAGCAAAATACGTTTAAATATAACGCTCTCCTGTTCGCTGAGGTTGGAGGTTATCGTATCAAGAATGAAAATTTTTGCGTTAGACATTAATGCACCCATGATGCTTACGATATATTTCTCCAATGAGGTGAGGTTTTCGGCTTTGCTTTCAAGGTCGATATCGACCTTGAAATATTCGAGCCACTGTTCGGATTGTTTTAAAATTTTCGATTTATCATATATCCAGCCGAATTGTTTGTTGGCTGTTATAAAAAGATTGTCAAAAACGGTTAGGTTTTGTTGTAGGGTGTCGTCCGAAATGACGTAGATCCCTTTTTTTATTGCTTCGGAAATCTTAAAAGTTGTGACGGGCTTATCAAAAAAATAACGTTTGCCCGAGTCTGTTTTTTCGGTAAAATTTAAGATTCGGCTGAGATGTTTGTTGCTTATGCCAAAGTCTCCGACCAAACCGTGGACTTCGCCGGTGAATGCAGTAAACAAAAGGTCCCGCACAAGCTTCCCCTTTGAATTTTCTACCGAAATATGTTCAAGTCGTAGTGCTTCAGTCAAAAGAAAATTTCTCCTTATAAAAAATAAAAAAATGTACAATTTCCTATAGTATTGTATCAAATATCCAAATAAATAATGATAAAAATATTGAAATTGTTGAATTCATACACTTTTTCGAGATTTTGTTACGTTGCTTTTTACTCTTTTTAAAGCTATCATTATTAAAACAAAAAGTCAATAGATAAAAGTATTAGGGTGTGGACAAGGGCATTACAATTTATATTTGTTTGTTTTTGCCTATTTTTGTCGCCAATACTTTTAACAAAGAAAAGGGTTTACATGATGATACAACAAACTTTACAATCTCCCGTTGTAGATCTTCGCAACATCTCGAAAAGGTTTGGCGGAACGGTTGCCCTTAACGGCGTTTCGCTTTCGCTTGCAAAAGGTGAGATAGTTGGATTAATAGGCGAAAACGGGGCAGGGAAATCGACATTGATGAATGTTGTTTCGGGGGTTGTTCGTCCCGATGACGGAGTTGTTGAGATAGACGGTGCGACCACTGCACGGTTAACTCCCTCGTTGGCACAATCCTTCGGTGTTCAGATAGTCCACCAAGAACTATCGCTTTTGCCCGATATGACGGTTGCGGAAAATATATTTCTCGGAAAAGAGATAAAAGGGCGGTTTGGCAATATTAAAAAAACCGAATGTGAAAAGCGTGCACAAAACCTTTTAAATGAATTCGACATCGATATAGATGCGAAACAAAAGGTGGTTTTTCTTTCGGCGGCACAAAAGCAACTTGTCGAGATATGCAAAAGCCTTGCTGCCGAGATGAAAGTTTTAATACTCGACGAGCCCACATCTTCGCTCACTGAAAAAGAGATGGAGTGTCTTAAACGAATTCTCCCGATATTGAAACAAAAAGGCGTTGGGGTTATCTTTATTTCGCACAAGCTCGACGAGGTCAAAGATCTTTGCGACAGCATAGCGGTTTTGCGCGACGGCAACATGGTGGGTCGCCACGATATTGCCAATGTAACGATAAACGACATGATAGGTTTCATGGTCGGTCGAGACATACACGACGAATATCAACCGTCACAATTTATTGGGGAAAAAGGTTTGGTTCTTGAAGTCAACGATCTTTCAAGTGAAGTTTTCGGCGAGATATCGCTCCAAAATATAAATCTTGAAGTTTATACCGGAGAGATAGTCGGAATGTTTGGGTTAATTGGTTCGGGGCGAACCGAAACCATCAAAGCTATCCACGGGATAAGACCGATCCAAAAAGGAACGGTTTCGATTTCAAGCAAAAAGATTTCGCGTCCGACAATCAAAAAGCTTATATCTTCCGGGGTTGCATGGGTTACCGAAGACAGAAGACACGAGGGAGTTTGTCTTGCGATGTCGATAAAAAACAACATTGGTCTAACAATATATAGACAGATTAGCAAACTAGGGTTTATTCAAGCAAAAAAACTTGAACAGCTTGTTACGAAATATTCCGAGCAACTGTCGATTAAAGCTAGCAACAACAATGCTTGGGTCGAAACTCTTTCGGGTGGAAATCAACAAAAGGTGGTTTTGTCTAAATGGCTTGCTATGCAACCGAAACTTTTGATATTGGATGAACCGACAAGGGGTATCGATATCGGATCAAAATCCGAGATACATCAGCTTATAAGAGAACAAAGAGACAACGGAATGGCGGTGCTTGTTATCTCTTCCGAGATGCCTGAGCTTTTGTCCTTGTCAGACAGGATTGTCGTAATGAAAAACGGAATTGTTTCGGGGGAAATTTCGAGGAAACAAGAAAGAAATATTTCAGAACAAGCAATTATGGAACTCGCGACCCTCGCAAACAAATAAAAACATATTGCGACATCATTTTAATAAAAAATTAAGCAAAAGAAGGATTGTGGAATAATGAAAAACGAAATACGCGCACGGAAACATTTTTCGATTGGAAATCATCTTTTAAGGTTTGGTATTCTTTATCTTTTGACGATATT
This sequence comes from uncultured Oscillospiraceae bacterium, assembly GCA_964369645.1. Lineage (GTDB taxonomy): Bacteria > Bacillota > Clostridia > Oscillospirales > Ruminococcaceae > CAYJAY01. Next base: position 48,142 of record CAYJFO010000002.1, read on the forward strand.
GGTTATCGTCTCAAGCTTTATGAGCGAACAGTTTATGACGATGGGGAACATGATAAACGTTTTAAGGCAAGCAAGCCCCGTTATTATACTTGCGCTTGGTCAAGGCATCGTCATCATAACGGGGGGAATCGATCTTTCGGTAGGTTCCGTTGTCGCCCTTTCGGGAATGGTTGCCGCAGGAGCGATTTCGTTTTGGGAGCTACCCGTTCCGATAGCGATATTGCTTGCAATATTAATTGGCATAGTTTTCGGAATGATTAACGGAATTATAATCGCAAAGTTCAATATCTCGGCGATGATAGTGACGCTTGCGACGATGAACGCCGCAAGGGGAATTGCATATCTTTATAACGACGGTGCACAGATAATTGGATTGCCCGACAGTTTCACCGAAATCGGCCGCGGATATGTCGGACCTGTTCCTATCCCTGTTATTATAATGGTAGTTTTGGTGATAATTATGATTTTATTAATGAACAAAACTATCTTCGGAAAATATCTCTACGCCATTGGTGGAAACGAAAACGTGGCGATACTTGCCGGAATTGGGGTTGTTAAGGTTAAGATAATAGGCTATGCGCTATGTGGAGTTTTTTCCGCGATTGCCGGAATTACCTATGCGGCAAGAATGAATATGGGTGACCCCAGCATGGGAGAGGGACTTGAGATGGATGCTATTTCGTCTGTTGTCCTAGGAGGGATCAACCTTTATGGCGGACAAGGAAATATTATTGGAGCAGTCATAGGCGCGGCGTTTATAGCGGTTTTAGGAAATGCGCTAAATCTTACAGGAGTCAGCAATTTCTGGCAACTAGTTGTCAAAGCGGTCGCGCTTATAGTAGCCGCGTTGATATATTCCAAAAAAAGTTCAAAATAAACCCAAAAAAGAAGAGGAGTAAAAAAATGAAAAAGACTATTTGTATTCTGGCATTATTGGCAATTCCAGTGTTGATGATGGTGGGTTGCACAGCCCCCGAGGAAACCCCGACAGAACAACCTACACAAGCCACCGAAACCACCGAAACCACAAGCGAAGCTCCTATGATAGGTTTTGCAAACTATGCGACAATATCATATTTTATGGATATGGGCGCTGCCGCAAACAAAACCGCAACGGAAGCGGGAAGCGAATTTTTCGAGCTCTACCACGGCGGAGATGCCGCAGTTATGCTTGACCAAGTTGAAGACCTTGTTGCAATGGGCACGGATATCTTGATTACAGAGGAAACCGACGACACAAGCATGATCAACACTTTTAACGACTTGAAAGAACAAGGTATCATAATCGTTAGCTGTGACATAAGAACAAAAGAGGGTGTCGATTATTGGATAGCTTCCGACAACAAACAAATCGGGCGCACCTCAGGAGAAAATGCGGTTGCATATCTAACCGAGAAAAACGGTGAGCCTGTTGGAAAAATTGCCATTCTTTCCTCTAAAACTACTACTAGTATGATTGATCGTGCGGAAGGATTTAAAGAGGTTGTGAGCGAATATCCTGGAATTGAGATAATTGATGAACAGTTCCCGACAGATTTTAACGCAGTGGACATGATGACTTTGACCGACGACATTCTTCAAATCTACGGAGAAGGCTCGTTAGACGTAATCTTTGCTTCAAACCAAACCCAACTTGAGGGTGCAAACTCCGCGATAATCACGGCGCAAAGACAAGACGTCGCGTTGTTTGGTGTAGACGATTCGGACGCTATCTATGAAGCACTTCAAGACCCGGATTCCTCGCTACAAAGTACCGTGGTTCAAGATCCCATAGCTATGGGCGTCAAAGCGGTAGAAGCAGGTCTTGCGCTTTACAACGGCGAAACGTTTGAAAGCGACACATTCAACCCTGATGTTGTTTTGGTAACAAGAGATAACGTTGTTGATTACATGGAAAGCAAAGCTTCACAGGTTGAAGAACTTAAAGACTTCTATAGCTAAACATATACCAAAAGGGGCTGTGGCGAAAAACATATGTTTCGTTACAGCCTCGAAAATTCGGTTATGGATAGATGGCGTTGATTAGTTTTTGCATATCTCGATCGCCAACGGTAGGAGAGATATACAAATTGTTTCCTGCTCAACGCTATAGTCAAACCATTTAAAAAATCTTACAACACGAGGGGGATAATATGCTTATACCTGAACCGAAAAAAATAACGAAATTCGAATTGGAGACAATTCAATTTAGTTCAATATATATTGTGCCAACAGATATAATCGACGGTGCGGAAGATGTTTTGGAACGTAAACTTTGGGATATTGAAGGTTTGTCTATTGGCGACGAATTAAAAATAACAGTTGAAGAGTTTTTTGAAATTCCTGCTGAAGCCCCAAAAGATCTGTTTTTAAAACAAGGGTATGCACTTGTTGTGTCGAAAAACGGCGTATTGTTGCAGTGTGAAACAAAACAAGGTTTTGTTAATGGGATTTCAACGTTAAAACAGCTTATAGAAAAAAACAAAGATGGATATCAAATACAATGTTGTAAAATAGTGGACTGGCCGTTGGTTGAAAAAAGAAGCATATCAAACTGTTTAACATGGTATTCCGGATACGGAAGAATAGGATTTGACATGCAACTTTTCGGATATCAAGAATGGCTTGAATTTTTAAACGTCTGTTCCGACTTGAAAATTAATCAGTTTAACCTTTGTATATATGGTTTTTGGCCGTTTGAGATGCCAAAATATCCCGAGTCGGAATTTCGCAACGTTCAGATAAAAGCGTATAATCCGGAAAGCGATTCATTCATCACAACAACGTTCACCCACCCAAACCTCGTTGAGGAGTTTTTGACCAAACTAATTGATGATGCACATGCTCTTTGTATTGAGATATACGCATATATGGGGCTTAACAGTTATTCGGGGGGCTATCCTTGTTTAAATAAAGAACAAAGGATGGTTTTGCCGTCCGACAGTCCATATATTAATGATTTTGACAGAATGTGTTTTTCAAAACCCGAAAATATTGAGTATTACAAAGAATGTGTAAAGAGTGTTGTAAAATTAGGGTTTGATGGGATTGATTTTGAAGAGAGCGAAGAGGGTGCGTGGTTTTGCGATTGTGACAAATGCAAAAAAAGCTTTCTTTCGGAAGGAAAATCCCCTAGCGAAGCTATGTATAAAGCCAGTTTTGCGTTGTTTAACGAGATATACGAGATTGTACGTTCAATAAATCCCGATTGCGCCATAGGTATAAGAGCGTTTAGGCAACAACCGTTAATCAAATCGGAACAAGAGATGAAACTTATAAAAGATGCCGTTCCGAGTGATGTTGTTTTCTTTTGGGCCCCGGGGTTATATGTGCCCGACAGCGAATATACCAAATGGATAGACGCGTTTGGAAAAGAAAGGATTGTTGGACGGGACACAGAGTCAAACGGAATTTCTGCTTGTTTCGGTCGCTTAATACGAACGTTTCGAAGCAACGGATTGCGGTGTGAGAGCGAGCCTTTGCAACAATACATCGAAGAAGATGTTCGACAACATATGCAGTCGGCGAAACTGTCGGTCATGGGAACAAACGGGTTCATGTTTGAATGGTATGGCTTTTTTCTTCACCTTATGGTGCACGCAAACTACCCATGGGGCGGGACAAGCGATCCGCAAGTTTTCTTTGAACAATGCTGTGAGCATCTTTATGGTAGCGACGGCAAGGAGGTTTTGTTTGCAATTCAAAACATGTTGACTATCCACGAAAGCCAGCTTAACATCTTTCCGCAGTTTTTGCCGTTTGCCGCCCACAAGGTGGGGGAACAAGACATTGAAACGATAAAAAAAGCCGAGAGGATAACCCCTGAAATTATACAAAAGCTTTCGATTTTACACGATAAACTTAAAGAGACAGGCTCAAAAAAATCTGAAATTGCTCATATTAGAAAACTGGTTTGCGCAAACAAACGCAATTTAATTATCTATAAAATGGCACTTGTCGATCTTGAACTTTTGCAAACAGAAGACAGGCAAAAAAGACGAGAGTTGTTGATACAACTTAGACAACTTAACGATCAAAATTTTGACATCGTTAAAAACAACTTCTATGATATCGCTCCAATGGAAACTACCGGAATTAAGTCGTGCATGATACCGTATCACGAACTTAAAAGGGTAATAGACAACGAACTTTACCCTGAGCAAAAAGACGACGAACTAATATATCTCGGTGTTGAGGCTATTGGTTGGATGTACTGATAGTTAAACTAAATCAACTATAATGCCCGTGTCCGATATTCATGGTAGATTGACAAAATATTTAAACGGTGTTATTTTAAAAAAGCGCTCGATTGCGAACGCGAATAAGTATTGGTTTAAAAAGGAGAGTTATGTTTTCACTACTTCTTGCTTTGATTTATGCCGCTTTTATAAGCATTGGGCTTCCCGATTCGCTTCTAGGCTCGGCTTGGCCTTCGATGTATGAAATTCTCGATGCTCCGATAGAAGCCGCTGGGATAATAACGATGTTTATTGCGGCGTGCACAATAATCTCGAGCCTTGTTTCTTCAAAGATAACGAACAAGTTTTCGACCGGAACGGTAACCGCCGTAAGTGTTTTGTTGACTGCTATAGCTCTTTTCGGTTTTTCAATTTCAAACTCGTTTGCTATGCTGTTGATGTTTGCTGTCCCCTATGGGCTAGGAGCGGGTTCTATAGATGCTGCGCTTAACCACTATGTTGCGACCAACTATAAATCGAAACACATGACGTGGTTACACGCGTTTTGGGGAGTCGGCGCAACTGTCAGCCCATATATAATGAGTTTTGCATTAACCAACAATTTCGGATGGCAAGGCGGATACCGAATAGTAGGTGCTATTCAAGGGGCACTTTGTTTGATATTTTTTGCTTTTCTTCCACTTTGGAAAAATGGACAAAAAGGTGACGACAACCAACCGAAAGAGGTCAATGTCAGTATAAAAAAAGCGCTTTCGCTTAAAGGGATAAAATATCTAATGGTGAGTTTTTGCGCCTATTGCGGACTTGAAGCGACGGTGGGGCTTTGGGCGGTCAGCTTTTTGGTTGAGGTTCGAGGGGTCGAAACCGAACTTGCGGCGTTGTTCGGTTCGTTTATGTATCTTGGTATTACTGTCGGAAGATTTTTTTGCGGATTTATTGCGGACAGGGTGGGCGATAAAAACATGGTGAGGGCAGGGCTTGTTCTTATGATTGTGGGCGGTTTGCTTGTGTTTGTCCAAGACGGTGGAAATGTGGTGTCTCTTTGCGGTCTCGTTGTTGTAGGTCTCGGAAGTGCCCCCGTTTATCCTTGCATCATCCATGCAACTCCAAAAAGTTTCGGCAAACAAAATGCCGGAACGGTCATAGGGATTCAGATGGCGAGCGCATACACCGGGACAACGTTTCTTCCGCCGCTTTTCGGGCTAGTTGCCTCATTTGTGGGAATAAGCTTTTTTCCGTTCTATGCTGTTTTGTTAGCGGTTGTAGCGTTTGTTTTTTCTGAGTTTTCAAATAGGGCTTTAAGTTTAAATAGCTAAGCATTGTTAATGAAGCAATAACATTATTGTCATACAAAAATACTGAAAAAAATATATATGGTTTTTGCGTCTTAAACGAAAGGGATTGTATTATGGGAAGGTACGGAGTTTTTTATAAACTTAAAGTTGGGAAAAAAGAAGAATATATAAAAAGACATAAAGAAATCCCGCCAGAGATAAGCGATTTGCTTGATCAAGCGGGATATCGAAACTATTCAATATGGTGCGAGGGGGATATGCTGTTCGGCTACTACGAGCTCGAAGATCAACAAAGGGCGAACGAAATTCTTTCAAAAAGTGAAAAATATGCTTGGTGGAGGAATGAAATGGAAAAGTATGTGTATAAAGAGCCTGAAACCGGAAAAAAAGAATGGTCTATGAACGAGATATTCTATCACGGATAGAGCGAAGAGTCCATGTGTTCCAATAGTTTGCGAAGATCATCTTGTATAGAAGAAATCGCTTGGTGGACCAATAGTTCGTCTTTTATAAGCTTATAAACACCTTTGCAGATAATTTCATCCATATATTCGGCAGGAATCACCTTTCCGTTTTGAAGGGTGGGGCTTGCCGTAAATTTTGTGTATTCATATGCTTTGTAGTAGAGCGGAAGCCAAGGGTTCATCTTGACAAGCTCGTCATTTGTATAGGTGTTTGTGATGGCGGTTTGACCACCCATCAGCGAAAAATAGTTGCTTATCTGTGGGCTACAGGTCCATTCTATAAAAGAAAAAGCGTCTTGTTTGCTTTGTGAAAAGTTGCTGACTCCCATGCTCCACCCTCCAAGAAGAGGCGTTCTGCCGGGGATTAGGCTATATCCAATAGAACCGAGTAGGCTGTTTTTTCTAAGATCCGAAATATCGGTTAAAAAAGCAGGATATGTTATAAGCATTGCGGTTTCACCGTTTAAAAAATCGTCTACTATCGATACGTCGGTAGCTTCAAGATAGTTGGGTTTTGCAAAATTAAGAGCTTTTTTGAAGTTTATCAAAGCTTTAAGTGTTTTTGGATTATCAAAAACTACGTTGTTTTTCTCATCAAAAATTAGGCTGTCATAACTTTGTAGTCGCATATGTATTTCGGGAGCGAGACATTCGGTATAAGCGGCAGCCACAGACATTCCATAGTTAATGACGTCGGTGTCGTTTGTGAAAAACTCGGATACTATATTCAGTTCCTTTAAAGTTATAGGTGGGCGAAGCGAGATACCATGTTTGCTGAAAAATTGATTTTGTATAGAACGATTGTTAAAAAGATCTTTACGATAATAAAACATCTGGGGAGCATACATGAAAGGCAAGCCGTAAAATCTTCCGTTAAATTCTCCAAAACGTTTAAGACAATCTTTAAAAAAAACGCCGGTATCCGTTGTGCGTAGCATGTCGGATATGTCGAAAAGGATGTTTTTTGAAGCAAGAGTCCCAAGCCACGGGATATCGAACATAACAACATCATATGCACCAAAAGAATTTTGTTCTGTTATAGCTTCGTATATCTTTTGATGTGGCAAAATTTTGATATTTGTTTCGATTCCAAAAGTATCTTCAAAATTTTTTATAAGTCCGGTAAAGTTGTGCACTACCGGAGTGTCAAGCAAAAGCAGGTTGATTTTTCGCTTATGTCGAGAAACAGCCTGTTTTTTTACGTGGCTAAAGATCTTTTCGTTGCCTTGTTCTTTTAAAATATCGTTTGGGAAGATTATTTTTTGAGTCTCTAAAACAGGATATTGTATGTTGTTAAGCAAAACTTCCGCTGCCGTTGAGCCAATTTTTATAGCCGGCCTTGGCGCAGAAAACGAAGCGAAAGAGTTTGTCCGAAGGTTCCAGTGTTGTTCGCCAAGCGTTGCTACGGGAATGTTATCGTATCCTAAAAGATTTAGCGCCTCAACTGCACCGGTAGCCATTAATTCGGATGTTAGGATAATTCCACCCGGAACGTTGGACGACAACAACTTAACTGTGCTTTTGAAGGAGTTCTCCTTGTTCATGTCACAGGTTATTATGCTGTAATCCGACACAGAGTATGCGTTGTGGGCGTTTATGAAACCGCTTATCGCGCTTTCTTCCGAATCAAATTCTTTGCTGCCTGATATTAGGCAAAGATTTGTATAATCATTTTTCAAAAGATTTTTGGTCAAACTTAACATCATGTTTTTATAATCGAAAGATATAAAGTTTGCGTCGAGGTTTTTGATAGAACGATCAATTGTGACGACTGGTTTTCCTTGTGAAGTAAAGTTGTCATAAAAAAAGTTCCAGTTATTAGGTTTAGAGGTTACGATAATAAGTCCGCAGATCTGCTTTTTCAACATGTTTTTAATTATGTTTTCTTCTACTTCGGGAATGTCATATGAAAAAGCAACGTTAATTGAATAGTTAGTTCCTTGTAACGTCTGTTCTATGCCGTTGAAAATTTGAACATAATATTTATCGTCGAAGTTTGGGAGAACTATTCCTATATCGGTATACACCGAAGCTTTAAGGCTTCGCGCCGAAATGTTAGGTGAATAGTTTAATGTTTCGATAGCTTTGTCAATCTTAGATGCTAGCTCTTTGCTTACCGGTTTTGTTCTGTTGATGTGGTTTGAAACGGTAGCGATAGAAACATTTGCGAATTCTGCGACCTCTTTTATAGTAGCCATTTTATATAATTCTCCTTATGTGATAGTTTAATTTTACCACACAATATAAAAAAAGTAAACATGTTAATTTAAACGTTTAAATTAAATTGATTTAAATTTCACTAAAATTATTGACTTTGGATTGTGGATTGTTATACAATTATAACAACAAATGGTGCATGCCATTAAAAACAATTTTAGGAGGATAAAAATGAAAAAGTTACTCGCTATTATCTTGGCAATGGTTTTGGTCTTTGGTTTGATTGGGTGTTCAACACCTGAGGCAGAGCCAACCGAAACTACCGAAACAGAAACCACAACCGAAACAGCAGAACAAACTTCGTATAAAATCGGAATTTCGGTAATGGAAATGACAGCATACACATGGTATCAAGGTGCTATTGACGGAGCAAAACAATGGGCAGAGGACAACGGAGTTGAGATTGAATTTTTGGTTGAAGACTCTCGTTCAGACGTTCAAACGATGTTAACAAACATTGAAAACATGGTTGCTGCTGGTTGCGACGGAATAATTCTTTTCCCGGCAGATGCTTCTTCGGCAATACCTCTTATGAAAACCTACACAGAACAAGGTGTTCCGTTTGTAATCGGAGACTACAAACAAGAACCGACTTCGGAAGATGATGTAGTTTGGGAAACTTTCGTAGGACACGATATGAAAGCTTTGGGACAAACCTCCGGTGCGCTTGCAGTTGAATATCTTAAAACGCTTGGAAAAGACGATCCTACATGCCTTTTCATAACAAGACCGCAAGACGGACAATCAGCAGTTGACAGACATGCAGGTTTTGCTGAAGTTGTTCTTGAAGCCTTCCCCAACGCAACGATAATTGAAGAGGGCGACACAGGAGCCGGAAACCGTGATTCTTCACAAACTCTTACAGAAAACGTTCTTCAAAGAGAAACAACTATCGATGTTGTTTCGGGACATAACGACGCGGCGGTTGTCGGCGCATATAACGCGGCAGTTGCACAAGGTAGAGACGCAGATATGAAGTTTATCGGAATAGCCGGAGACATCGACATTCTTACATGGCTTGAAGAGGGCAACGAAGCTTGGCTTGGCGAAATCCTTCAAGATC
>CAYJFO010000003.1:0-43165 GCA_964369645.1 uncultured Oscillospiraceae bacterium
GTTTGTCCATATCCCAAAAAGGGTTATTTTGTGAAGAGCGGAATTAATTGCTTTTTTGTTTGTGTTTTGCTGTTAGGGAGCTACAGGTTGGCTAACGCCGATCTCTGTTGCCCAAGCTCCGCTATCTTTTGCAATTGTGATTTGACCCGTTGCGGCATCAATTACAAATACAAAGTTGGCACCATTGCCGGCTGCCGATTGAGCATCGTCTACGTCTGTTTGTGCTGCCCATCCCATGGTAGCCATAATTTCTGCTGCTACTGCTGCTTGAGCTGTTGCGTCAGCTGGATCAAATGCTACAGTTAAACCTTCTGATGTACCAGTTGTTGTCCAAGTAACAGTTATATCTGCTGCCGAAGCTACGCCAACTTGTGGGTCAGATACTGCCGCGGTTGTTGCTCTCATAATCGAGGTTGCAACTTGCAAGTCGTTCGATTGACGAGCTCTTTCTACGTAACGAAGGTATTGAGGGGCGAGAACCGCAGCGAGAACTGCGATGATTGCTACAACGATGATAAGTTCTACCAACGTGAAGCCTTTGTTGTTTGCTTTTTTCATTTTTTAAAAGGTCCTCCAAAAAAATTTTTATTATTTGTAAATTTTACTTTGAGATAAAATTTATACACGGTTTTGGTTTTTGAAATGGGATTGTCGCAAATTGTCGCAATAAGAGATAGATTTGACGGGATATATAATATCATGATGTAGGGCAAGGGCTCTGCTCTTGCCAAAACTCCTTATGGTGTTACGCCGATTTCGGAAAGCCAGTCGTTGTCTGCGAGAGTTCCGACGTTTGCTCCGGTCATGATATCGATTTGGCCTGTCGCGGCGTTTATTCTAAAGACAAAGTTTTGTCCGTTTCCTGCCGCGGATTGTGCGTCGTCTACGTCTGCTTGTGTCGCCCAACCCATTGTTGACATGATTTCGTTTCGAACGTTGGTTGCGGAAGTTGAAGCCGAAGACCCGGCCGCGTCTGTTACCGCAATGCTGTTTGAGGTTGTGCCGGTTTGTGTGTCCCATGTGATGGTTATCGTTTCGCTTGAAGCAACGCCAATTTGTGGGTCGGAAACTGCCGCAGTTGTCGCGCGCATTATCGAGGTTGCGACTTGCAAGTCGTTCGATTGGCGTGCTCGCTCAACGTAGCGAAGATATTGTGGGGCGAGAACCGCCGCAAGTACCGCTATTATAGCGACTACAATAATAAGTTCAACTAAGGTAAAACCTTTGTTATTTTTTTTGTTGTTTTGATTTTTATTTCTCAAATTAATTTCTCCTTACTGAGTTTGGTTTAAAGTTTCTAGTGCTTATATTATTTAAATAGTATGTATACTTTATATACTATATTAAATATTGTTTAATCCGTCGTATATCGACATCATAGGCATCAAGCAAGCAAAGATGATTGCTATAACAACTACCGCAAGAACTACTATCAAAAGCGGTTCGATAGCGGACATAACGGTTGCGGTCGTGTTTTCGACCTCTTCGTCGTAGTAGTCCGCAAGTTTTGTTAACATCCCTTCAAAGTCGCCCGATTCTTCGCCAATCTTTGTCATGTGGCATACGAGGGGCGGGAAAAGGTTGCTTGATGTTAACGGTTCTGAGAGCGGAATACCCATAGTTACGTCGTCCGCCGCGTCGATTAACGCGTTTTTAAATTTTACGTTGGACATGATATCAGAAACTATATGTATAGATTCAATCATTGGTATACCGGCGGCTATAAGTGTTGCGAGGGTTCGACAGGTACGAGCAGAAGCAGTTTTAACCGCAAGGCCTCCGAAAAGCGGAGTTTTTAGTTGGATACGGCTGTACACATCTTTACCGGTTGCGGTTTTCCCAAAACGAATAAGTCCAAAGACAACGGCGCCTATTATAAGAACTATCCAAACCCATTGGGCTTGAACAACCTTGCCTATGCCGATAACCGCCGCGGAAAACGCGGGCATCTCTGCGCCAAGGTCGCTTAATATCGTTTCGAACTGGGGAACGACGTATCCAAGCAAAAGCAAAACGACGATTACCGCAACGGCGAGAACCGCGGTTGGATATGCCGACGAACGTTTAATCAACGCTTTTAGTTTTGCGTCTTTTTCGAATTGAACCGCCATTCTGTCGAACGAGGTTTCAAGGCTTCCCGAGCTTTCGCCCGCCGCAACCATCGTTATTAGAAGTTCGGGGAAAACTTTTGGGGTTTCCGCCATCGATTCCGAAAGGCTCATACCTTGGCGGATTTTACTTGCGGTGTTTGCGATTGCGTCTTTGAGAAGTTTGTTTTCTGTTTGTTCCGAGAGCATGTCGAAAGCCGCGATTATTGGAACGCCGGCACTTGAGATACTAACGAACTGGCGACAGAAGATTGCAAGGTCGCGTGGTTTTGGTTTATTCTCAAACAGCGTTACGTTTAAACTTTTGTCTAGTGCGCCGAGTTGTTTTATATCTACAATAACAAGATCGTTTGCTGTTACCATAGACGTTGCTTGCGCAAGGTCGGACGCTTCTACTGTGCCTTTGACGGTTTTCCCGAGTTGGTCTACCGCCGCGTATGAAAAGTTGGGCAAGATGTCACCTCTTATAGTTAGTTGAATAGTTAATAATTAGTAGTTAATAGTTTTGGTGTCGCCAACAAGTTGACGATTATCTTTGATGTTTTAACATTTAAACATATTAACTCTATCCATTATTAACCGATGGTTTTCTTTTTGGTTATTCTTTGTCTCTTGAAAAAGCTAATTTTACGGAAACAGTTTAAGTTGCTATTCAAAAACTGTCGCTTTTTTGAGCGACCATTTTCGCTGTTAACTATTCACTATCAATTATCAACCTTTAAAGAATTCTTTTCCCAAGAGCCACAACGTCTTGGGCATAGGCAAACGCGACTTCTTTTGTTATTTCGCCGGTTTGGTATAGGTTGAAGATTGCGTCGTCCATCGTTTTCATGCCTTGCGACGCGCCGGTTAACATGAGCGATGGAATTTGATACGTCTTTCCTTCGCGGATGTTGTTTCGTATCGCGCTGTTTGAAATCATGACTTCAAACGCCGCTACCCTTCCGTATCCCGTAGACCTTGGCAAAAGTTGTTGGGATATAACCCCTTCGAGAACGTCGGCTAGCTGTATTCGAACCTGTTGTTGTTGATGAGGAGGGAAAACGTCGATAACACGGTCGATAGTGTTTGCGGCTCCCGTTGTGTGTAATGTCGAGAAAACAAGGTGTCCCGTTTCCGCCGCCGTTACCGCTATCGAGATAGTTTCCATGTCGCGCATCTCTCCGACCAATATAACGTCGGGGTCTTGACGTAACGCCGCACGCAAAGCGTTCGGGAAACTCAAGGTGTCCTGGGCGAGTTCGCGTTGGTTAACTATGCTTCGACTATGGCTGTGGACATATTCTATAGGATCTTCAAGCGTTATAATATGCTTTGAAGTGTTTTGGTTAATTTCATTTATAAGACTTGCTAGGGTGGTTGATTTACCGCTACCGGTTGCGCCCGTTACAAGGACAAGGCCTCTTCTTTTTTCAATAAGGTTTACAACAGCCGGAGGAAGGTTTATCTCTCCGGGAGACGGAATGTATGTGTTTAACAAACGTGCCGCAACCGCAAAAGTTCCTTTTTGATTAAATGCGTTTATACGATATCTTCCAACGCCGTCGAGGGTGTACGCAAAGTCAACTTCGCCCATCTCTTTTAAAATTGCTTTTTGAGCCGGGCTTATAATGCTTTCGATTACGTGCCACGTCATCTCGGGCGACATTGGGGTGTCGGTTATCGGGGTAAGTTTTCCGTCGATACGACCGGTCGGAGGAACGCCGCAACTAATATGAAGGTCGGAAGCGCGTTTGTCCGCGGCTATTCTGATTAATTCTTGAAAAGTTTGCATTTTATAGGTCATCTCCTTACAAATAGTTTAAGAATGATGAATGTTGTTTCTATGAGGATTTAGAAACTAGGAATGCCTGTGTCGCACTTCGTACAATTTTTTTAAATGTTTATCATTTAAATCTCGCCATAAGGCTTTGCCGTACGGCACTCAACGACTATTAATTAAATTTCTAGTGTTTCTCCGCCGTTACTTTAACCATCTCGTTGTACGTCGTGACGCCGGTCAAAACAAGCTCAGCAACGTTTGTTCTAAGCGTTTTCATGCCGCTTTTTTCCGCGATTGACATAATGTCTTCGGTTGACATACGCGCCAAAATTGCTCGGCGGATTTCGGGAGTTATCTGCATTATCTCGTATACGCCTATTCGGTCGTAATATCCCGTGTCGTTACAAAGCGAACAACCAACCGGATCGTAAACCATGTATTCTTGATATGGATCAAGGTTAAGGTTGTGTTTTTCTGCGTGTGTCGCGCTTCTCGGTTTTCGACAAGCTTTACAAAGTCGGCGGACAAGACGTTGGGCAACTATACCGGAAAGCGAATCCGCAAGAAGATATGATTCGATTCCCATCTCAAGCAAACGCGTTATCGTCGCCGCGGAACTGTTGGTGTGGAGCGTCGAAACAACTATGTGTCCCGTTATCGAAGCACTAACAGCAATAGCCGCCGTTTCTTCGTCGCGGATCTCTCCAACCATTATGATATCTGGGTCAAGACGAAGGATCGAACGCAAAGAACTTGCAAAAGTAAGGTTGGCTTTCGGGTTAACTTGAACTTGGTTTACCCCCGAAATCTGTGCTTCTACTGGATCTTCTATCGTTATTATGTTGATGTCGTCTGTGTTAAGTTCGGTTATCGCCGCGTAAAGCGTTGTCGACTTACCGCTTCCGGTAGGTCCGGTTACAAGGATTATTCCGTTAGGGGTAGCCAATATATCATCGAAAATTCTGAGTTCGTCTTTGGTCATTCCAAGTTCATGTTTGTTTCGGATTAATCCGGAAGAAGAGGAGATACGCATAACTATCTTTTCGCCGTATGACGTCGGGATAACCGCGACACGCGCGTCGTATTCGGCGCGGTCGATGTTCATCGAGAAACGTCCGTCTTGTGGTTTTCTTCGTTCCGAAATGTCCATTCCGCTCATTATCTTGATACGAGTCGTAAGCGCCGGCAAAAGGTTTATGTCGTAAAGCATCTTTTCATACAACACTCCGTCGACACGGTAGCGAATTCGAACTTGTTTTTCAAGTGGGTCAAAGTGTATGTCACTCGCCCTTTGACGAACCGCTTGTTCAATTATCGAACGAACAAGCTGAACTATTGGGGCGCTGTCAAGCTCTTCTTGCGACGCCGCTTGTTGCTCTTCAAGTTGTTGAATTTGTTCTTCGCGTTCTTTTACATACTGTTCGGCGGTTTGCATAGCCTCGCCCGTTCCGAAATGTTTGTCAAGAACGACGTTGATCTCGCCTATCGTCGCAATTCTAACCTCTATCATACAATGGGTTATAATCGCGATATCTTCTTGAGCCGTCATGTCAAGCGGGTTTGACATAGCAAGAATCAAGACGTTTGAATTTTGACTGCTGTATTTAATCGGCAAAACGTTGTGTTTACGAAGTATCGAACCGCTTACAAGCCCGATAATCTCGGGGTCGATTCGGATTCCGTGGAGGTCAATCCTTGGGATGTTAAGTTGCAATTGCAAAGCATCCGCTATGTCGCTGTCTGTTACAAACCCAAGTTCAATCAAACAGTCGCCAAGCCAACGATGTAGCTTTTTTTGAAGCTTCAAAGCTTCGTTTAACTGTTCTTCTGTGATTACGTTTTTAATTACGAGAAGGTCGCCAAGTCGTAGACGTTTTAGAGATTCATTGTTCATTATTTAAACAACTCCAAAAATTTTTTAATTTATTTTAATTTTTTTCAAACAAAAAATATTTTTTTCATAACAAAGCAAAAAATACATCGCTTTGAATTAAAGGTTTTTTTTTGCTGTTGTTTATTTCTTGCAATAAACTTCCTTTAATTACATGTACACTATATCTAGTAATACTAAGATGATTTTTTTTGTTAACATACAACATGTTCACACAAGGCAAAAAGATATTTGTTTGCTTTTGCATATTTAACAAATTCTATCCACAAAACTTGTGCTAGATGTTGAAAGTATTATAACATATTTTTTTTTGAATTTCTACATTTTTGGTTAATTTTTATGTATAAAAAAATAATATTAAATGAACATATTGATAAACTGTATAATACCTGACTAATTTAGTCATGTTTGAGCTATTTTGCTATTAATAACGGCAAAAAAAGACTATAAGGAAATTTTTGTAAAGCCGGTTTGTTTTTCTATATTATTTGCGTCTGTTTTCTAAAAATGGTATTTTGTCAATCAATTCTATTCGTGTTGACGCATAGTTTATACTAGAGTATTATTAGCGAATTTAATAAAGCGTGGTAATAATTTTGGAGATGTTTAATAGAAAATTATAAATATTTTGTTGGGGTTAGCGGTTAGACAAAATTGGTAGTAAACATGAATTTGCTAGATGGTTTTCCCTATCCGAGCAAGACGGTCGATAAATCTCTGTATAAAAATTAATTTTTCAATAGTTTCATCAAATTGTATAAACACAAAAAAATTCGTGATGGAAGGTATACGTATCTACTTGTGGTTTTGTGTAATGATTTTAAGTTTATAGTTTTGGCGCAAAAAAACGGACAGGTCTCCCTGTCCGTTCCGGATTGTTAAAAACTTTTGCTAAGAAACGTTGTACAAATGATAAAACGTAGCATAGGGACAGGGCTTACCAATGTCCGAGCGTTTATTTTAACTAAGCCTTGGTTTCTGTCTTGGTTTCTTTAGATTTAGTTGTTTTGGGGGCAGAACCCGTTGCTTTTGGGGCAGAAGCGGCTACAACTTCGGGTTGTTTTTCCTCTTCGGCTTGTTTTTCTGGCTCTGGCTTTACATCAAATTTAAGTCCACAACCGCTACAAAACTTTGAGTCTACCGGAAGTCTTGTTCCACAGTCGGAACAGAATTTAAATCCAGGGGTAACACCGACCGTTTTAGTAACGATTGGTGCAACATATTTAGGCATTAATTCATAATACGATGCTTGAAGCAATCCGACAAAAACAGGGAAAAACGCAGCAACTGCTAAAGCCGCAACAAAGTATAAAATCATGAACAAAACGCCGATAAACGGAATAAACGAAAGCGAAAGAAGAAGGCCAAGCGACAACGTTACAGCGGCGTAAACGATTATGTCGCAAGCGAACATTGTGCCGCGTCTGCCTTTGGTTTGTTCAATCGAAAGCTTAAGCGCTTTTGTTGCGGAAACTTCGGGTTGTGTCATAAGGATATACGGAACATAACGATAGCTGTATGTTTTGATTATCGCGAAGATAACCCCAACAACAGGAATTAGCGCCCAAAGAAGAACCCAAAGGAACGCCCAAGCCATTCCGCCGGCTATTCTTATAAAGTCTTTGAATCCTAAGAAAAGTTGGTCGGCACTTACCTCTTCGCCTTTAAGTCCTGCAAGGTAAACCATTGACATTCCGGCGAACAAAACCAAAACAATCGGTATCGTGATAAGTGGAATAACTCCGAAAACCATGATAAGGCTGTAAAGAAGCATCGAAAGAAGCGAAAGACCCCAAAGAGTTAGAGGTTTTTTCTTCAAAACGTTGATGCAGTTTGTAAATAAGTATGTAATCATTTTTTTGCTCCTCATATATTTTTTGATTTGAAATAGTACAAAATAACGCCGTTAAAACGCCTATTTTGTCTATTTTAATGCTATAAATCATTTATAACATAAAAATATCCTAATGTCAATAATTCGACAGTTTACGCGGTTTTTGTCGTGTTGTTTTAATTTAAACATGATAACGCTAACATGTAATTAAAAAAAAGAGTGCAATTTTTTAAAGATTATTGTATAATTTTATTAATTATGAAATTATTTTAATATAAGGGAAACGCTTTGATGAAACAGATTTCAATTCCGGAATTTAAACAGGAAGTTTTCGTGCCCAAAAAGAGTAAATATTGTATGCTTATCCCGCTTTTTAACGAGGGGGAACGCTTTAAGGCGCAAACGCAAAAGATGAAACAACAGGGTGTCTTTGACATAGTGGACGTCGTTATATGCGACGCCGGAAGTAGCGACGGAGCTTGCGAGCCGGAGTATCTTGAACAAAACGGATATCGCGCAAAGCTAACCCGTATCGGCAACGGACGGTATAGCACCGATATAAAGATGGGTTACTATTGGGCTATCGAACAAGGATATGACGGATTTATAACGGTTGACGGAAACGACAAAGACGACACGACGGCGACAAAAGATTTTGTCAAAGCGCTTGACGACGGGTTTGATTATGTTCAAGGTTCGCGTTTTATCAAAGGCGGAAAAGGAATAAACACCCCGTTTGTTCGCCACGTTGCAATGCGTTTTATAAATGAGCCGATTATGTCTATCTGTTCAAAAAGACATCTAACCGACACGACAAACGGTTTTCGCGCATATTCAAACAAGTTTTTGACCGACGAGAGGGTTGAACCGTTTAGAGAGGTTTTCTACGGCTATGAACTTATATACTATCTTCCGGTAACCGCGTGTAGTCTCAAGTTTCGCGTAACCGAAATCCCGGTTACAAGGGCGTATCCCGACAACGGCGAAGTTCCGTCAAAGATAGGCGGAATCAAAGGCAACATATATCAACTTTCGATTCTTTGGAAGATAATAACCAAACAGTATAACGTTAAAGATTAAGGTAGTTTTCACATGTATTTAATAGTGGGCGCAAACGGTTTTTTGGGGTCGTATCTTTTAAAATCGGTGCTTGACAAAACAAACGAAAAGATAATTGCGGTTTCAAGGGATATCAAAAAACCGTTTTTAAACGATAGTAGGGTTGAATGGATATCGGTTGACATCGAAAATCTAAACGAAGTTGAATCGCTTTGTGACAGGGTTAACTTGGAACAACAGCCGTTAAAAATTTTGTTTCTAGCGGCGTTCCACCATCCCGACAAGGTGGCGAAGGACCCGAAAAAAGCTTGGGGGGTAAACATAACTTCGCTTGCGCTTTTTCTTGGAAAAGCAAATAACGTCAGCTGTCTTTTTTATCCCTCGACCGACAGCGTATATGGCGATAGCATAGACGGCTATGCGTTCAACGAGAACGACGATTTAAATCCGGTCAACGTCTACGGCGGTCAAAAGGTGCTAGCGGAACGTCTTGTGGTCGCTTCGGGATACAACGTTTTAAGATATCCGTTTTTAATTGGAGAAAGCTTGTTGCCACATAAAAAACATTTCTATGATATAATGGCGTCCGAGTTGCTTTTGGGCAACGAGTTTGAACTTTTTTCCGATAGCTATCGTTCGACATTAAGTTTTAAACAGTGCGCAGACCTTACAATCGAGCTTGTCGAAAGGTTTGGGGGCCAAGCTCCGAAAATCCTAAATGTTTGTGGGGACAAGATGTTGTCAAAATTCGATGTTGGGGTTGAGCTTGCAAAAAAACTCGGGGTGTCGGGGCGGCTTTTAAAACCGATATCGGTCAAACAAGGCGGCGAAATCTTTGAAACAAAACGCGCGGACAGCACCGTAATGGACAACTCGCTTTTGAAAAAAACGGTTGGTCTCAAAGAAATTTTGCTTAAAATATAATCTTTGCATTATTTAAAAATTGGAGGTTTCATATGTTAATCGTTCAAACCCCGTTTAGACTTACGTTTTTCGGCGGCGGAACCGACATGCCAAAATACTATGAACAACACGGTGGAAAAGTTTTAAACGCAACGTTTGACAAATACTGTTACCATACAATTCGTTATTTTCCGCAGTTTTTTGATTGGAAAAATCAGTTTACATATTCAAAGATTGAACGTTTCGACAGCGCGGACGAGGTTGAACATCCCGCCGTTCGCGAGGCGCTTAAACATCTTGATATGAAAGAAATCCAAATAACGTACGACGCCGATCTTCCGGCGCGTTCGGGGCTTGGAAGCAGCAGTTCTAACATGGTTGGGCTTTTGAATGGGCTCCATTCTTTGAGGGGCGAGTTTGTAGACAAGATGACGCTTGCTAAAGAAGCGGTTTATGTTGAACGTACCTTGTGCAAAGAAGAAGGCGGAGTTCAAGACCAACTCGCGGCGGCGTTTGGCGGACTTAACCATATGGAGTTTAATTCAGACGGCATAACCGTAACCCCGCTTATAGTCACAAAACAGCGCAAACAACTTCTTAACGATCACCTTTTGATGCTTTTTACGGGGTTTGTTAGGTATTCGGGGGATACGTTGGCGGAACAAATTCGCAACACCGATATGAAAATCTCCGAGCTTAAAGAGATAGCGTCGCTTGTTGACGAAGGGGAAAATATCCTTTTGGGTGAACGAGATATCTGTGATTTCGGTCGACTTCTCGATCATTCATGGAACATAAAAAAGACGCTGTCAAGCAAGATAAGCAACAGCGATATCGACGAGATATATGCCACCGCTATCAAAAACGGTGCGCTTGGCGGAAAACTCATGGGAGCGGGAGCGGGCGGTTTTATGCTTCTTTTCGCAAAACCCGAAAACCACGAGGCGATTAAATCGGCTTTAAACAAATTTAAGACGATTCCGTTTGAATTTGAAAACAGCGGAACTAAGGTTGTTTATTATAAGCCTTAAAATAAATTTGTAAACGAGTCTGTGACGAAATAATGCAGCTCGTCATGTCATTTGAAACTTTAAAAATAGTCATGTAAACTTTTGAATACATAAATAAAACGCCTTAACTTTGGTCTTTCGCTTTGAACAAAAGGGCGACAACGACGCCAAAGATAAGCGCGCCGGTTATTCCTCCGGCAGAGGCTGTAAGGCCTCCCGTTAAAATGCCAATTAATCCGTCGGTGTCGACCGCTTGTTTTACACCGTCAAACAAGATATGTCCAAACCCGATAATCGGAACGGTGGCGCCGGCGCCGGCAAAGTCTATAAACGGTTGGTATAACCCGAAAAAACTCAAGACCGCTCCGGCGACGACAAAGCTGCTTAAGATAATTGCGGGGTGGAGTTTTTTAAAATCAAGCAATATCTGGCCTATAACGCATATACCGCCACCCACCAAAAAAGCAATTACTAACCTTGTTATCATAATAAAAAATCATTCCATCTCAAAAATAGTTGTTTAAAACCTATTTTGTGATCGAATGATTTTTTTATACATAGATATATTGCGAATTATAAAATACCAAGAGCTAATAGAGACTGTTAAAAAATTTTCGCAAAAAAATGTGCGAATAAAACAAATTTTAGCGGTCAGTGTTCTTGACGATTAGAAAATATAGTAACTTGTTGAAACGTTTGATTAATTTTACTATTCGAGAGGTTCGTTGTTTTTAATCTTTGACGCGGTTATGATAAGTTCGCTATATATCGTCGCGACTATCTCGTAAAGCTCGGTTGGAATACTTGTACCAACGTCCAACATACAAAGTAAAGATGTCGCGGAATCGTCGCGATATACCGGAATGCCGGTCTTTTCCGCGATGTTGATTATCCTTTCCGCAACCTCGCCATACCCAGAAGCTATGACGACGGGGGCGAGATCCTTGTCCTTATCATATTTTAAAGCAACGGCTTTTATATCTTTCTCAGACTTTAACATCGACACCCACCCTTTTATATGGCAATGATTTAAAAACGTCCATTAACGATCGTTCGTGATAGAGCGGTTCTATCTTGGTTATGCCAACTTTATAATCAAAACGTTCGGTAATTTTTTGCATCCTGCCTATGAAATATTCAAAACTTTTTTCGTAACCGGGCGGACAGTACAAATAGAAATCCAAGATGTTTTGTTCTTTTCTGAAAAACAACTCAACCTCGAAACGTCCCATGCTTTCGACCTCGATGACAAGCAAAAAGTGTTTGCCTTCGCCGGCGTCTTTCGGCATATCCTTTTCGTCGGCGTTTGGGTTTATCCATATCTCGGCAAACGCGCGAAGGTCGGCGAGTTCGACCGGGATTATGTAATGTAAAAGCGGAGTAAAGTTACAAGGCGAAGACAAAAGGCTATGGATAATCTTGTCGGTCTTTTCGCCGTTTTGCGAGTTTTTCTGGCTTTCGACAGCTTGCAACCCGATAAGGTTTATAAGCGAGTTCATGACGTTTGAATCGGACGTGTCCGCCGGAACCGGCCTGCCAAGGTTGGTTATGCTTTTTGTGAAATCCGCAACCAATCGGTTGAGCGTTGATTGGTCGTCGGGCGCTAGTTTTTTACGAAGCCTAAACATAGCTTGGTTAAAAAATGCGGGGTCGGAACTAAACCGCGAAAGGTTGTATTTAATGATCGACAAAACTTTGCTGCTTTTTGGGGATATGAGAAGGCTTTGTTCAAACTCTTTGATAAATTCAAGCGTCTGTTCTTTAAGCGTTCCGAACTCGGGCTTTTCGCTTTGATATCCCGTTATAAGCGTTTGAAGCGTGTTGAATCCCTCGCCGCCCTCTTTGTGGAGCGTTTGGAGATATTTTAAACTGTTTGCTATTCCGTCGAGGATATCCCCTTTGTTTGCGACGTTGTTAAGTGCCTTAAGCGACATAGCAATTAGATATTGCATTCCGTTGTTGTCTTTGTTTTTGTTGCTTATCTCTCTTAGAAAATCAAAGATCTCCCCTTTAAATCCTGTCGAAAACGTCTCTTGTTTTACAAGCTCTTGTTTAATATCCTCTGATTTTAGGATAAGGGCGTTAAACATCTGTTGAATTTCGGGGGTGACAGTTTTGTTGTTGGCGGGAAGAAGTTTAAAAAGTTCTTCAAGCATAAAGATGTTTTTTATATATGACGCGGCAACCGCCGGATCTTTTAACAGGTTCATTAACAACACCGGCGCGTCACTGTTGTCGTTTAACATCGTGTTGTTTTTAAGAATGTCTGATTGGTTGTGGGTTTGGACAACTTTTGAAAGCTCTGTTATCGAAAAAGCTGAACCGTCGATAGGCGGCTTGTTGTTTACTACCTGATTTTTGTTTACTACAGGAGTTGTTACCTTAAGGATATCAGCCAATGTTCAAACCCTCCAAAGCTCGTATATTTTATATACTTTATTATACTTTAATATGTAAATACGTCAATAGCCGTATGGGACTAATCAAAACACTCTTTGATTAAATTAAAAATATTATGTTAATTTTTTATTTTAAATAGCAATAAATTTTTTTTTGTGGTAGAATAATAGGGATAATAGATTAAAGTCTCTATATTGTAGCGTGATTTTTTAAACAATCGTTGCAAAAAAAAGAAAAATTTACTAGTTATTTGTAGATTTTAATTAATACGGAATAAATCAGTTGTATAATGATTAAATTTTAGACGACTGTCAAGTTTTTTGAAAAATTAAGTTGAAAGGTTTTTTTGAAAAAATGGAACATGATAAGAACATGCTAGAACTGTTTGTGCACGAAGCGACCACAATGCTAACACAGTTCGATGAAATTTTGCTTGACTCGGAAAGAGAACATAGTTTCAGTTCGGAAAACATCGACAACATCTTCAGAATAACCCACACGATTAAGGGTTCGGCGGCTATGATGAACTTCGGAGAGGTTTCTCGCCTGTCCCACGCTGTTGAAGATGTGTTCTTTGTGTTACGTGAAAATCCAGCGAAACTCGAATTGGTTTTCGATTCGATCTTTGATTTAATTTTGGAGGCTTCCGATGTTTTGAAAAACGAGTTGGACAAAATCCAAAGTGACGATGAATATGTAGCGGAAGAACAAAGCGTGCTAATCGAAAAATTGAAGGATCACGCAAAGCTTTTAAAGGCAGAGGATATAAAAGCGGCCCTTGCCGCAAAAGAGACGGTTGTCCCCAGTGACAAACCTGAATCAGGTAAATCTTCGCCTGTCGACGAAACTGACCCGACAAATGCCGTGTTCTTGGTATATTTTGATGAAGGTTCACAGATGGAGAACCTTCGCGCGTTTATGCTTATGACCCAACTCCAAGATGTCTGTGAATCTATCGACTCGATTCCGCGCAACCCCGAAAGCGACAGCGCGTCTTCCGAAGTTATCCAAGAAAACGGTTTTAAAGTAATATGTAAACCGTCGGGCGAACTTTCCGAAGTTACCGATATTTTGGGAAGTTTCTTAAGCATAAAAAACTATGAAATAATACAAAAACCGGGGGATAAAGTTGAACAACCGCAAACGGAACAACAACCGGAGATAGCAAAACCTCCCGAAGTTTCGGCGCCGGCGCCGGTACCTGTTGCGAAAACAAGCGACGCTCCTGCGGCGAATAAATCCCCTTCAACCAGCGTAAAACAAAGCTTTATAAGCGTAAGCCAAGGTAAACTTGATATGCTTATGGATCTTGTCGGCGAGCTTGTAACGACCGAAAGCATGGTTGAGCGAAACCCAGACCTACAGGGAATGAAACTTGATAACTTCACAAAAGCCATAAGAGAACTTCGCAAACTAACCGACGAACTACAAGACGTTGTTATGTCGATACGAATGGTTCCCCTTTCGGGAACGTTCAAAAAGATGGAACGTATAGTTCGCGATATGTGCAAAAAGCTTGATAAAAAAGCCGAACTCGTGACCGAGGGCGGAGAAACCGAAGTTGACAAAACGATAATCGATGCGATTGTCGACCCGTTTATGCATATGATTAGAAACTCGGTTGACCACGGTATCGAATCAAAAGAAACAAGGCTTGCGGCGGGCAAAAGCGAGGTTGGAAAGATAACAATGTCGGCGAAAAATGTCGGCGGCGAGATACATATTATAATCAAGGATGACGGCGGCGGGCTTGACCCGAAAAAGCTAATTGAAAAAGCCAAACAAAAAGGACTTATCCAAAACCAAGACAACGAAATTTCTGACAAAGAAGCGCTTGGGCTCATAATGCTTCCCGGTTTCTCGACCAACGCCCAAGTAACGGAATTTTCCGGCAGAGGCGTCGGAATGGACGTTGTTCGCCAAAATCTTGAACAAGTAGGCGGAAGAATTTCAATCGACAGTACGCTTGGACAAGGAACGACGTTTACGATTAAAATTCCGCTAACGCTTGCGATTGTGGACGGAATGATAATCTCGGTTGGCGGAACGACATACACAATTCCGATAACTGCGATAACCCAGTTTTTCAAGGTTCAAGACCTTAAACAGATAACCAAAAACAGCGACGGTTCCGAGATGATTATTATACGCGGAGAGTGTTATCCCGTCATTCGACTCCACGAACTGTTTGAAGTTGAAGCCGAAACGACAGATTTCCTTGAGGGAATCTTCATTCAAGTAAAAAGTTCTAACCTTAACGCTTGTATATTTGCGGATAAACTTTTGGGCGAATATCAAGTTGTTGTTAAACCGTTCCCGGTGTTCATGAACAAATATGACCTTAAAAACAAAGGAATATCGGGTTGTAGCATCCTAGGAGACGGCAGCATAAGTCTGATAATCGACGTAAATGCCCTTATAAATTAAACGAACGGAGCCTTTTGACATGCCAAATACAACACCCCCAATTTTAAAGATCACCGACAGTGAGTTTAACTATCTTGTTAACTATGTTAAAACTAATTATGGTATCGACCTTACAAAAAAGAGGGTTTTAATTGAGGGGAGACTTTCGTATACCGTCAAGTCAAAGGGTTATTCAAGCTATGACCAGTATATAAAATCGATGTTGTCCGATCCTTCAAAAAAGGAACTCGAGGTGTTTTTAAACAAAATCACCACAAACCATTCCTACTTTGCAAGGGAAACGGAACATTTCGAGTTTTTAACAAAGGTTGCGTTGCCCCAATTTGAGAAGACCAACCGAAATCAGATAAGAATTTGGAGCGCGGGTTGTTCCTCCGGCCAAGAAGCATATAACATTGCGATGATTATAGACCAGTATTTCGGAACAAAAAAAGGGCTTTGGAACACAAAGATAACCGCAACCGACATAAGCACCGATGTTCTTACAAAAGCGAAAGCCGGAATATATCAACAAGATAACCTTAAAGATATGCCTCCAAAACTTTTAAGCCAATATTTCAAAAAGATAGACAACGATAAATTCCAAGTTATAGACAAGATTAAAAACGAAGTTACGTTTAGCGAACTTAATTTAATGGGTAATTTTTCGTTTGCTCAACCGTTTGACATAATATTTTGTCGAAACGTAATGATATATTTTGATCGTGCTACGACAACTAGTCTTGTTGAAAAGTTTTACAAATCGACCGCAAATAACGGATATCTGTTTATAGGACATTCCGAGCTAATCGACAAAACAAAAACAAAATATAACTACGTTATGCCGGCAATATACAAAAAACAGATTTAATGATAGAAGGTTGATAATTTAACGATGGCGATTAAAACTTTAATCGTGGATGATTCTATTTTGTTTAGAACAAAGATAGCGAGTTCGCTTGCGAGTGACGGAGATATCGAAATTGTCGGATTTGCGACAAACACGTTTGAAGCGACAGAGCTTATCAAAAAATTAAATCCCGATGTTTTGATTTTAGACGTCGAACTTCCACGAGAAGATGGCATAACTTTTCTTAAAAATTTAATACCAAAAAGATATATTCCCGTGATTGTCGTAAGCTCAACACCGCTACATAAGCTTACCGCGCGCGAGGCGGGTGCGGTTGATTTTGTGCCAAAACCGTTTGCGGGAGAACCGCGAAACTACGACGATTTTGCGGAACAGATTAAATATAAGATTAAACTTGCGGCGGCGTATGGTTTAAAAAAACAAAACGATAAACAAAGATATTGCGACAAGAAAATTTTAGCAAACCAAACGCTTGTAACGTTTGGAAACGAAATTGTTGCAATTGGTGCCTCGACGGGTGGAACAGAGGCCATATATAATATAGTTAAAGATCTTCCGTCAAATTTTCCCGCGGTTATAATCGTTCAACATATGCCGGAACATTTCACAAAACTATACGCTGAACGTCTTGACAAAACCTGCAAAATGCGTGTTGTGGAAGCGACGGACGGCGACAGGGTAGAAACGGGAAAGGTAATTGTTGCGGCGGGCAACTTCCACCTTTCGCTTAAACAGGACGTTGGGGGATACTACGTAAGCAGTAAACAAGGCGAGAAAATAGGGGGACATTGTCCTTCGGTTAACTTTATGTTCGAGTCGGTCGCAAAGATCGCGGGTAAAAACGCAGTCGGCGTTATTTTAACCGGGATGGGCGCAGACGGCGCAACAGGAATAACCGAGATGAAAAAATGTGGTGCACACACGATTGGACAGGACAAAGAAAGCTGTGTAGTTTACGGTATGCCAATGGAGGCGTTTAAACTTGGCGGCGTGTGTGTCCAACTTCCACTTGACCGAATAGCCAGCGAACTTATCAACTATTTTTCAAAGCCTAGATATTAAAAAGATAAGTTACGTACGTATAACTGGTAAAGGTGTTGATTAGTATATAAAAAGCATCAGAATTGTTTTATTAAGATAATAGGAGTACACAAAAAATGGACAATAACACAAATAACGAGCTTCTTTGGTTAGTCTTTAAAATCGGAGACCAGCTGTATGCGATTAACAGCGGATATGTAACAAGCATCGTTACGATGCCGGAAAAGATAACAACCGTTCCGTTTACGCCAAAGCTTATACGAGGAATCTTTAATTTGATGGGAAAGATAGTTCCCTCGATTGAGATGCGTCTTTTGTTAAACATGAAAACGCAAAGCGAACAAAAAGCCGAGCTTGTTAACATGTTGGATCAAAGAAAAAAAGATCATATTTTATGGGTTAAAGAGCTGTTTAAATCTATCGACAACAACACACCGTTTACGTTGCAAAACGACCCTGCTCTTTGCAAATTTGGCATGTGGGTTAACTCGTTTAATGAGGAAGAACATTCCTTTACATACAGTCTTTCAAAGATAGTGGAACCCCACAGCGAGCTCCATCATCTTGCGGACAACCTTGATGAAGTTAGGGAAAACCCCTACAAAGCCGAGAGGGTTAAAGCAAAAGCTGAAAATCATATGAATACTATCCTGTCGCTTATCGACTCTGCTAAGTTAGAATATGCCGAATCTCAAAAAGAGCTTTGTATTATTGTTAACTTTGAGGAAAAAACCTCTGGGTTAATTTGCGATGATGTCGTAATGGTTGGAACGATCGAGATGATCGAGAAGACAAAACAAAACAAACTTAACGAAAATATTTCGTGGATAAAAGATCTTGCGGTTACAACCGAAAAACAGCCTATCTTTGTTATCGATACCCAAGAATTTTTCCAATCGTATGACAATCCGATTAAAACGATAACACAACTGTAATTTTTAAAAATACTTTAAACAAAACGGCTATAACAAAACGCCGTGGGCTGACCCACAGCCCACGGCGTTTCGATGTAAATTTTAAACAAAAATAACAAAAAAATTAAATTTACGCATCATATCTTGTTAACAACTACAGTTTATGATATAATATTGGTTTGAAAAAAATGTTGAATTATAAAAAAATTAAACAATATTCTAGTATATAAAAAAATTATTAGCAGAGAAAATATTGCGCATATAAATAGAAAATCTGTAGAGACACGGATTGCCGTGTCTGCGTTACATGCGCAATATTATTAAAAAAATTGAAATTTATAATTATTAATATAACAAACAAAGAAAAAGGGGTGTGAAAGAATGGCACAAGACATTGGGTTTGACAATGATAAGTATGAGGAACTACAGTCGGAAAAGATACGGGAGAGAATAGAGCAGTTTGGCGGTAAACTCTATTTGGAATTTGGCGGAAAGCTGTTTGATGATTTCCATGCTTCAAGGGTACTTCCGGGATTTCGTCCTGACGGAAAAGTTAACATGCTTCTTAAACTAAAAGAACAATCCGAAATCGTAATAGTAATAAGCTCTAACGACATAGAAAAAAACAAAGTTCGCGGCGACCTTGGGATTACATATGACCTTGACGTGCTAAGGTTAATAGACGCGTTTCGCGGAATTGGACTTTTTGTTGGCTGTGTTGTTATAACACATTATTGCGGACAACCTGCTGCCAAAGCGTTTAAAAAACACCTCGAGTCGTTAGGCGTTAAGGTTTATAAACATTATCCAATCGACAAATACCCCTCGGACATAGATTTAATAGTTAGCGAAAACGGATATGGAAAAAACGAATATGTCGAGACAACACATCCGCTCGTTGTTGTAACCGCTCCGGGGCCCGGAAGCGGAAAGATGGCGGTTTGCCTTTCACAGCTTTACCACGATAACAAACGCGGAATAAGTTCCGGATATGCAAAATATGAAACGTTCCCCGTGTGGGATCTTGCGCTTAAACATCCCGTCAACATTGCATACGAAGCGGCGACTGCCGATCTTAACGATGTTAATATGATAGACCCGTTCCATCTAGACGCGTACGAAAAAACCGCGGTAAACTATAACCGCGATATCGAGATATTCCCTGTTTTAAGCGCTATGCTTGAAAAGATACTTGGCGAAAGCCCTTACAAATCCCCTACCGACATGGGGGTTAACACTATATCGTCGTGTATAAGCGACCCGGAAGTTGTGGAAAAAGCTTCGTGTCAAGAGATTATACGAAGATATTTTAACTATCGCGCGAGTCTTAGAAAAGGAATAGAGCTTGAAGATGTTGTGTTAAAGGTAGAATTTTTGATGAAACAAGCCGGAATCTCAATCGAGGACAGGCCGGTTGTCGCAACTGCTCTTGCGAAAGAAAAAGATACCGATGTTCCCGCTGTTGCTATTTCGTTGCCCGACGGAAGGATTGTTACGGGCAAAACAACAAAACTTCTTGGTGCTTCGTCCGCCGCGCTTCTTAATGCGCTTAAAGTTCTTGGAAACATAAACGATATGATTCCTCTTATTTCAAAGCTTATAATCGAACCTATCCAAGATCTTAAAGTTAACCACCTTGGGGGTAACAATCCACGGCTTCATACCGACGAGATTTTGGTTGCGCTTTCTATCTGTGCCGCGACAAATCCAACCGCCGAACTTGCTATGAAACAACTTGAAAAACTTAGCGGAAGCGAGGCACATTCAACCGTTCTCCTTTCACAAGTAGACGAAAACGTTTTTAGAAAACTTGGGGTTAACCTAACTCAGGAAGCGAAATACCAAACAAAGAAACTTTATCACGGAAAAAGATAGCAATAGATAGAATAGAAACTATCAAAACAAAGTTAACGATAGATTTAACCAAGATGTTTTGCGTCTTTAGTTTAACATAAGTTTTGTTTGCGCAAAACTGTTTAAGAGTTACATTTTTTGATGTGGAATAATAGTTTACATTAGAGAAAGGATTGTCGCAAAATGAATATTGCAATAGTCGTTGCTATGCAAAAAGAAGCAACCGAACTTGTTAATATTATTGAAGATCAAAAAATCCATCATGTTGGCGACATAGATGTTGTTGAGGGAACTATCGAACAACACACGGTTTTTGTAGCAGTTTGCGGAATTGGAAAGGCTTATGCCGCCGCCGCGACCCAGCTTTTAATAGACAAGGTTAAACCAACCGTCGTTTTAAACGTCGGAATGGCAAGCAGTTGCGTAGATGACGTTAAAAAAGGCGATATAGTTTGCGGATGCGAGTTTAAATACCACGACTTCGACTATCTTTCGGCTGAGCGTTTGGAACAAGCACCCCCGAAAGTTATTGCGGACAAACGGGTTTTGAAACTTGCAAAAGAAGCGTGTAGACAGCTTTCGTTGCAATATTACGAAGGGAATGTTGCGTCGGGAGACAACTTTGTCACGACCGATTTTAACAGAGAACTAGTGAAAAACAAGACCAATTGTATCTGCGTTGATACCTGTAGTGCGGCGATCGCACAGATATCTTCGCGAAACGGGGTTCCGTTTGGAGTGATTAAGATAATTTCAGATTTTGCCGGTAACGACACTATAGAGGAAATATCCGTTTCTCTTAACAAGTACAGATATTTTGCGGGACAGATTGTTTCCGAGATGCTAAAATATATTAAATAGAATCGTCTATGTTTCTAGTACTAATCTTTCTTTAAAGATTGATAAAAAATCTTTGCAAAAAGTTATATATAAAAGTTGTTGATTTGATTTTTTGTCTTTTTATAGTCTAGATTAGAATCAAAGGGAGTTTAAGCGTATGATTTATAATTCGATAACCGAAATAATCGGAAAAACACCGCTGTTAAGGTTGAACAACATCGAGAAAAAGTTCAACACGTATAGTAGAATTTTTGCAAAACTCGAGTTCTTAAACCCTACCGGAAGCATAAAAGACAGAACGGCGAACTCTATGATTTCATGGGCTCTTGAGCGGGGTGAGATTAACAAAGACTCTGTTATTATCGAGCCAACAAGCGGCAACACTGGCATTGGACTTGCGGCTATATGCGGAAGTTTTGGGATGAGGGTTATCTTGACGATGCCGGACAACATGAGCCAAGAGCGCATAAAGATACTTGAAGCGTTGGGCGGCGAGGTTGTGTTGACTGATGGAAAAAAAGGCATGGCTGGAGCGGTTGAAAAGGCGAAACAACTTTCAAGCGAGATTCAAAATAGCTTTATTCCGTCACAATTTGATAACTTTGATAATCCGTTTATACATTTTTCAACGACAGGTCCCGAAATCTATCGTGACCTTGACGAGAATGTTGATATTTTTGTTGCGGCGTTCGGAACTGGTGGAACGATTTCGGGAACGTCACAATATTTAAAATCACAAAAAAACGACGTTGTTACTATTGGCATTGAACCAAAGTCTTCGCCGTTTGTTACGACAGGTAAAAGTGGGACACATAAAATTCAAGGTATTGGAGCAGGGTTTATCCCCGACACACTAAACGTCGACCTAATCGACGAGATAGTCACCGTTTCAGACGAACAAGCTTACAGTTTTGCAAAAGATATGGCAAAGTATGAGGGGTTGCTTGTCGGGCCATCTTCCGGAGCGGCGCTTTGTGCCGCGGTCGAAAAGGCACGCGACGAGCAAAATAAAGGAAAAAACATCGTGATGATAGCCCCCGACAACGGGCTTAGATACCTTTCGACCGATATGTTTTAATAAAAAATCTGATTTCTATGGAAAACAGAGATTTTTATACTAAGATTTAGAAATATCAAGAGGATTAGCTAACATGACCGTAAAAGATTTTATACGAAACGATTCGATAACGATAGCGAGAAAACTTTCCGAGATAAACAAAACTGAACTTTCAAGCGACATCAAAGGTTTTGGATTAAAGCTTAAAGTTGAACGTTTGATAGAGGACATTAAACCGGTTTTGTTTCCAAGTATCTATGAAACCAATCTTTCGGAAAACCATGTTTTGTCTGTGGCTATTTCAGAAAAATTAAACCACATAGCGATAACGCTTTTTTCGTTAACCAAAGAAATTTTAGAGGATGTTTGCGAAAAGCAAAACGGCGAAGATGACTGCAAAGAGTGTGAACGTCGCGCGACAGAGATTACTGTTGAGTTTTTAAACGAGTTGCCAAACGTGCGCAAGACGTTGTCGACAGATATAACTTCGGCGTACAACGGCGATCCGGCGGCGAGGTTTGTTGAGGAGATTATACTTTGCTATCCGTCTATCGAGGCTGTAATGATCTATCGACTTGCACATATATTGTTTAAACTTTCAGTTCCGTTTATTCCAAGAATCATGACAGAATACGGACATAAAGCGACCGGAATAGATATCCACCCCGGCGCAACGATTGGGGAAGGTTTTTTCATCGACCACGGAACCGGCGTCGTTATCGGAGAAACGTGTACAATTGGGAAAAACGTCAAGTTATATCAAGGGGTTACGCTTGGGGCGAAAAGTTTTAAACTGGACGACACCGGAAATCCCGTCAAAGGAATTAAACGCCACCCCGATATCGAGGACGACGTTGTCATATATTCCGGCGCTACAATTTTGGGAGGCGACACCGTTATTGGCAAAGGTAGCGTAATTGGCGGAAACGTCTGGCTTGTGAGTTCCGTTCCCGAAAACAGTTTTATAACAAACAAAAAAGATAGTTAAATTAATTCGTAATTATTTGTTATTTTTATTTTTGCAAGATTATTTAATGTAGGTTTTTCGACAATCTAAAAGGGGCTATGACAATTTTGTCGTAGCCCCTTTTTAAATCTGTTTATTTAAATACCGGTCGGTCGCGATATTTGCGACGTGTGCTAAAATTAAATTTTCGCTATTCGTAATATTGTTCTGTGTCTGAATAGTTTTCGTCAGAGTTAAACTGTTCGTCTTGAATGTTCTCGAGTTGTCCGTCGTCTACTAAATCAAACAAAGCAACTTGATCTTTCAAGTTTACTGCTTGTTCAGACATTTCTTGACTTGCGGCAGAGAATTGTTCTGCTGTTGAGGCGTTAATTTGGATAACAGACGAGATTTGGTCGATTCCGACGCTTATCTGTGTTGTTGCGTTGGCTTGTTGTGCGGAAGAGGAGGAAATCATCGAGATAATCTCTTCGATTTCTTGAGTTCCGTCCACAACCGATTGTAACGATCTCGCTGTTTCTGTTACAAGTTTAGATCCGTTGTCGATAGCTTTTAAAGAATTTTGTATCAAGAGCGTTGTGTCCTTAGAAGCGTTAGAAGATTTAATCGCAAGGTTTCTAACTTCGTCCGCAACTACTGCGAACCCTTTGCCGGCGGCGCCAGCTCTTGCGGCTTCGATAGAAGCGTTTAATGCAAGAAGGTTTGTTTGGAACGCTATGTCTTCGATTGTTTTAATTATCTTCGCAATGTCTATTGAACTTGAGCTTATATCCGCCATTGCATCGATAGTCTTGTGCATGTTTTCGTTGCTTTCGATAACTTTTTGAGCAACTTCATGAACCATATTGTCTGCGTTAGCCGAGTTTTCGGAATTCTTTTTGATTTCGTGTGAGATATCGTTTATCGTCGCGGCAAGTTCTTCAACCGCGCTTGCTTGTTCGCTTGCACCGTTGCTTAAAGCTTCGGCACCCGACGCCATCTGGTCGGCGCCGCTTGAAACGTAATCGGAAGATTTTGCTATCGATGAAAGCGATTCGCTTACCTTACCAAGAGCCGAAACAAGGCTGTTTGAAAGGTCTTGGAAAGCGCCTTTATATTCAAAACTCGGTTGCAAGCAAAGGTCACCTTCGGCGACTTCAAGCAACTCGCGTTTAAGATCTTCGATATACTCGTGAACCGAACTGCTCATGTTACGCATAGCTTCACAGCTTTGGCCTATCTCGTCTTTAGAATAGTACACAAGGTCGTTGTCTTCAAGTTGGCCTTCGCTTATACGTGTGGCAACTTTGCTTAAAGCGTTAAGCGGTTTTGAGATACTATTGGCAAATTTAACAGCTCCAATTATAGAGAAAATCGCCGCAATCACAAACGCAACTAACAAAGAAATTGAATATTCTTGAATGCTGTTTGATAAATCCAAAGATACCGACGACACGCTTAGGGCGATCGATTGATTTAAAATTTCAAAGTTTTTAAGTATTTCCTCTTGATAAGAACTGGCATGTGCGACAAGTTCAAGCGCTCCTTCTGTGTCCCCTGCGACCATAAGATCGATCGATTGGGTTTGGGCGTCAGCCCAATTTTCAAGGTCTGATTTAAGTGCACTTATAGTACTGCTGTCGAGAAGTTTCGAACTTTCCAGTATAGCCATTTGTGTGTTTATATCTGCAATGTAATTTGAGGCAAGAACCGTGAAACCTTCAAGGGTGTCGTCCGACACGTTCGCAAGGAATTGGCCTGTTGCAATGGTTACTATTTCAAAACTGTTTTGTGCTTCGGTTATCGCGAGTGTTACGGGAAGACCGTTATCTGTCAAAATTTCAAGGTTGTCTTCGCTTTCTAAAAGAGTAAACATCGCCAATCGTGTTATACAAGCCGGTATTAAAATAATTAAAGTAACCAACAATAAAATTTTTGACCGTACCTTCATGTTCCTTAACATAGTTCCACCTTTTCTTTTCACCATTTAATATGAGATTTTTTGCTTATTTTGCACATAAAACCCTACAAACCGTTAGCTTAGCTGTTGTTTGGTTCGTTTAGCTATCGTTTTATAGACTCTAATTCATTTCAAGAGTTTTGTTTATCATGGCTTTAACGACAGAAAGAACGGTTAGGTTAGCTTCATAAGCGTTACTAGCCGCCATTAAATCGACCATCTCTTCCGACATGTCTACGTTAGGATATGAAACATATCCTTCTTCGTCGGCTTGGGGATGGGTTGGGTCGTATACCAAATTGAAGTCTCGCTGGCTTTCGACGATCTCGGTTATTTGAACGCCGCCTTGAACTTGAGACAACGTTTCGTCAAAAGAAAGATCCTTCTCGGTGAACACAACTTGTTTTCTTCTGTATGGTTCGCCGTCTACAAGCTCGGTTGAGTTTGCGTTTGCTATATTTTGAAGTATAACATCGCTGCGAAATCTTTCCGCTGTTAGAGATGAACCAACGATGTCGAGTGAAGATAGAAATGACATATCATTACTCCTTTAAAGATGTTACATTTCGGCGTTTAAAATGGTGTTGTAGTTATCAAATTTTCCTTGAATTTTGTCGAGCAACATAGAATATTGCACATAGCTTTTGTAAAGCTCGATGTTTTCTTTTTCAAGGTCTACGTTGTTTCCGTCGGGACGAACTGAACTTTCGTCGGTCACGACACTAGCGTTTAACGTGTCCGGAATTTCGCCGTCTCCCGCAATTGCGTTTTCAAGAAGCTCGTCAAAAACCACAAGGTTTTTTGTTTTATAACCCGGTGTTTCGATGTTGCTCATGTTTTGGGAATGGAGCTGTTGTTTTGCCCAAGAATAGTCTGTTCCGGCCTCGAGAAGTTTAAATTCGGACGAATTAAAAAACATTGTGTGTCCTCCAAAAAAATATATTGCAATTGTAAAAAAATAAAAGTTCCTATAATATCATTTTATCAATAAATACGAAACAAATAGTCTATATTATATTAAAAAAAAATGAATTTTAATTTCTCGATAAAGCAGATAAACCAGATACTCCTAAAAAGAGCACCTGTTTAATAGCTTATTTATTATCGATATATCTGCCGACATTTAAAATGTCGGCAGATATACTTAAATTGCTGTGATTTGAAAACGGCTAAAGTGTGGCTTCGCCGCTTTTTACCGCCTTGTCTGCTTGGACAAAAGCGTTTCGTAAGTCACCAATCATTTTGATTATGCCTTCTAACATTTGCCCGTCTTTTTTGACGTTTGCTTGTATAATTACATAATTAAAATAATCGTAAAGCGCAAGAAGGTTTCCCGATACTTCATAATCGAGGTTTAACGTCGACTCAAGGTGTTTGATAATTCTTTGTGCTTTTTGAAGGCTTGCATTAATCGTTACAAAATCGCCCGTCTGACACGCGGCCTTTGCTTTGAGTAATTCTTTGATAAGCCCGTCATAC
Organism: uncultured Oscillospiraceae bacterium; assembly: GCA_964369645.1. Taxonomy (GTDB): domain Bacteria; phylum Bacillota; class Clostridia; order Oscillospirales; family Ruminococcaceae; genus CAYJAY01. Next base: position 26,336 of record CAYJFO010000003.1, read on the forward strand.
ACCGTTGATAGCATATCGCCTTGCGACATCGTTAAAACTGCCTGTTGTTTGTATGTCTGATAAGATTTATTATACACTTCTTTTCACCACATTTCAATAATAAATATTAATATCCGCTAAACTGTTGGGAAATCATGGTGCTTTGTGCGTTGTAGTTTGCAAGAATTTGCTCCATCGCATTAAAGTCGGCCCAATATCTTTCTTTCTCCATCTCATATCTTTCGGTTAGTGTGGTAATTCTATCTTTAAGGTCTTCTAGTTCACGGGTCATGTCGCTTTCATATGTAGATCCGCTGATGCCGGCGACTTGGACAAGCGACCCGGGGTCGCCTGTGCTTATCTTTGCCGTGTTATCCATTATGTCGACAAACATGTCTGAAAGGCTTTCGCCGGCTCCGGTAAAGAGGTTTGAAACTCCTTCGGGATCTTTTGAAAGGGCTTCTCTAAGCATCGTTTCGTCGAGTTGGATCTTTCCGCCGTCTTTGTAGTCCGACGTTGTTTCGATTCCGATTTGGTATAAAGCAAGCGATGAGGTTTCTGGCATTGTGTAGATTGCAGTTCTCATTTGAGAAAGGAAACTTTGAATGTTCGAGTCGTTTCTCAAAAGGCCTTCTTTTGCTTTTTCTTCCCAAAGTTCAATTTCGTTTTCGCTCATTTCTTTCTTTTGAGCATCGGTTAAAGGTGCGTAATCTCTGTATTCGGGGTCTTCGATGACATACCCGTTAAGCAGTTCTATCATCTTGTTATAGTCTTCGACAAACGATTTGAAAGCTTCGACAATCTGTTCGTCGTTTCGCTCGGTCGATATAGTTGTTTTTTCGTATTCCGTCCCGTTAAGCTCGCTTACTTTGGTTAGTTGCATCGTTAATCCGTCGATAGTGAAGACGTTTGAACTTCTGCTTGTGTCAACGCCATTTACGTTGACTATAGCGTCCGAGCCCGATTTGACAACCGACGAATCTATAGAACCGGTTCCAAACGTTAATTCGTCTCCGCCAAAGATAGACGCAAGACTGCTGGACGCAGATACCGAACTGCCCGAGGTTCCCGAAAGGACTATTTTACCGTTTTCAACCTTTGCGGCTATGTTGCCCGCGCCGCTGTTTGCAAAAGCTATGTCTTGAAGTTTTACTGCCGCGTTTCCGCTGGCGTCTGTAAAAAGGTTTTCGATGCCTTGGAGTTGAACAACGTCGCTTATGTTGGAGTCGGAAGTTGCTTTGTTTGAGCGCTCGGCCGAAACGACGGTTCCGGCGGGGTTGGTTTCAAGGTTAAATCCAAACGCAATCGCAAGGTCGGTTTTCGCCGCTTCTTCTCTTGAAGATTCATCCGAAACGTTTTTAGATGATTTTGAAAATTCAATAAGTTCGCCGTTGGTAGCGGTTAATGTTCCCGTTGAAGCGTTAAACGTTATCTTTGCTGTGCCGTCTTCGTTTTTAAAAGTTTCTTCTATCCAATCGTTGAACTCTTGTTCGACTTCGGCTTTTGTATAGGAACTTTCGTCACTTTTTTCGTCAAGGGTAAATGTATAGCTTTTTCCGTCTACCTTCATGGTGAGCGAAGCCGCGGTTGTTTCATAGCTGTCCGCAAGCGCGTTTCCGCTAAAATTATTAACCGTCAACGTGTCCGACGCATATTCAGACGCCGAAGCAATTACTGCGGAGCCGAAAAGCTTCGTAAGAACGTCGCCTTCGGTTTGGGTCATATCTATTCCATATCCCGCGCCCGAATTGTCTGCTTCGATAGACATCTTGTCCGAAATGCTTGAATATTTTATCGTAATGCCGGCAGAGCTGTTGTTTATTGTATTTATCATCGACGCGATAGTCGTGTCGCCCGAAAATTCAAAATCTTCGCCGTTAATGTTGAACGAGAAGTTTCCGCCCGTCGCAACTTCGCTTAGCGTTTGGTTAAGATCGAACTTAGTTGAGCTTCCCGGTTCAACTCCAATGGCGGAAGCTTCCGAGCCAAAAATCGATATGTCGTGGCCTTCTTCGCCGACATTTGCTATCGAGAAAGTTAATTTATCTCCGTCTATTCCGACGTTTATGTAATTACCAAAAGCCGATTGAATTTGTTTTTCAACTGCTTGTTGCAAACCGTTAATGCTGTAGTTTCCGTCCGCGTCTGCTTTTACGTCGTTAAGTCTTATCGTTTGAATAGTTCCGTTAAGCTCGAGGTCGAAAGTAGGACCGGCGCTTAAATCAGAGGACACGCCTTTAAGAGCGTTACCCGAAATGGATGTAGAGGTTAGGCCCGCCATTTCGAGACCTAGACTTCCAGAATTTGCGGAGTCGATCGAGATGTCGGGAGCGCCCGATGTTCCCTCAAACACTAAAGAGCCGTATTCGTCTATCGAGGTCCAAACGTTGGTAACTCCTTTTGCCGCAAAAGCGTCGTTAAAAGTGTCTACCATATCTTGTTCCGATTTAACGTTGTCTAAGTTAACGGTAACTTCTGTTCCGCTTACCGTTAGTTTTATATTTTTGCTGTATGTTTCGTTTAAAAATTCCGATGTTAGCGACGAAGAGGTTATTTTGCCGTCGCCCGAAAGTTTTGAAAACGCTTCGTCTTTTATCTTTGCGTTTTCCGCAAGTTGTTTTACAATAACGTCAAATTCGCCAGTTGCAGCTTCGGAGGATGAACTTATTATTTTAAGAGCGTCACCACTTGAGATGGTTGATGTCATGGTATTGAAAAAGTCGCTGTTTCCGAAGTTCATGTCGGACGACGCATCAAACGCGAGGTCGAAGTATTTTTCTCTGAAAGAGTTAATACTTGCGATGACCTCATAGTACATCTCTTGTTTCCATTCGATTTGGGTTTGTTGACCTGTCGCTGCGTCGATTTTAGCTTGACTTCCGGCAAGTAATTCTTCGACCATTTGGTCGGTATCCATTCCGGACATCAAACCCGAAATTCCGTTTGATGTCGAGCCGGAATTGCTCACACTGTAATATGCCGATGAACTTATGCTACTCATGATTATATTTCCTCCAAAGGTTCAGTTTTTATATATATTTATCTTTTTTTATGAATATCGGTTTATACGAGGTTGTGCTTACTCCTTTTTGGTATCGGTTGGTTGAAACGGGATAAGCTTCGTTAATCTGTTTTATCTTTTCAAGTGTTTCGGCTCGTTTAATTCCAAGGTTAGACGAAATTAAGCCGTCGTACTTTAAAATTCTGTTTGATATCGCTTTGTGTGTCATTGAAATCTTATAATATTTTTGATATCCGGCGGCAACGGCAGAGTTAGGTATGCTGTTGTTTAACGCTTGTTTTAAGTCGTTGTCTAGCTCACAAAACTTTTTTATTTGGTTGTCGATTAAACTTAAATCTTCCAACAATTTTTGACGGGCATTAAACTTTGTTTTAATGTCATTTATGTTGTCGCTGTGCATATCTTTTGTTGTGGTTTCTATTAGCTCCAAAAGTTCTTTTTTGGAGTTTAGAAGCGTTTCAAGTTGTTTAAAATCAAGCTCCATTTTACATTTACCTCAAAATTTGGTGTTGAATTTTTAAATTAAAATGTGTTACACTTATTAAAAATACAATTTTTATTATAGATATTTTTATCATTTTATTATTTTTACTGAGGTGAAGTTATGTACCCTTTGGAAAGCAAAGCCGAATTTGAAGCTTGTCTGAAACTTAAGGACGGCACAATTTTGGAAAACGGAACGGCTTACATAGAAGCCGAAGATAAATTCGTTGTGTTTAAAAGTAGTTTTGTTCCTCTTTACCCTGTCGGAACTCCAATGGAGATTGTCCGAATATATAACGGAAAAGAGATACATCGTTTTATAGGGAATGTCTATCTTTCGGGTAAAACAATTATGAAGTTAACCGATGTTGACGACATACTTTTAAGAGGTTCAGAGTTTTGCTATGGCGCGAACGTTTCGTATGAAGGAACTCTCGAAACGGGGATGAAAAGAATTTTTAGAACTAAAAGGTTTTTTAAAACTAAAGAAGAAGCGGTCAACGAAGATCTTTCGGTCAAGATTAAGGTTTGCGAGATGTCCCTTGACAAGATAGTTTTCCAAATAACCAACCGAAAGGTTGCTCGTTTAATGGAGAACCCTTCTGCGAAGGTGGACGACTATCGTTTGGAGCCGGGCAACAAATGCACGATATACTCCGATATCTTTCAAGATTTTGAAAGCATAAACGCCGTCGTGAGGAAAGCGCTTGAATTTGGGGACAACCCGAAATATGTTTGCGATATCGTAACCTCGACAAAAGAAAGCAATAGCGTTATTGCGGATTTCTTGTGGGTCTATAACCTTAAACATAATAAAATATTTTAAGATTTGTCTAAAACATTTTACCTCAATTTACCTCAATGGGTTCGCCTATTGAGGTTTTTCGTTGTTTATAGAGATAAATCGAAGTTCGGCTTATCTCTATTCAACTGGTTCAACGTAATCAGGGTCGGCACTACGCGGAACATAGGTAGGCCCTGCTATATATTCGATGTCGACCGAAGCGTGCGAGAGAATGTTTATCTTCGCAGAGGGCGGGGAATATTCAAACTCAACGTCTTTCATGTTAAAGTTAAAGTTAACTTTGCCTTGTCTGTAGTTGGTTTCAACGTTACCCGGTTGCCACGTGGTTCTTACTCTTCCGCTTGGAATAAAAACGGTAGACATCATAGCCGGAGCTTGTGTCAGCTTTTGTTCCATAATGCTTCCGATTGTTACGTTATCTTCGATTTGAGCCATCTGTTGGCCCACTTGGTTTGTGTTTGATATGTAGTTTGATATGTTGCGTTTTCCAGCGTTTGCCGTGTCTTGCACGAAATCGCTGTTGTTAGACAACCCTACCGAACGACGTTGTTCATATGTGTCGAGATACATCTTTGTTGGGGTAGTTTTCATCTCAAAGTTTCCACGTTGAGAATCGATTTGAATTTCAGGTTGAAATTCCTGTTTATATTCCAACTTAGCCGATTCGAGCACCATTTCGTATTTCATTGGGGTTGTTGTAATTTGTATTAATTGTTCCATGTTGTCACCTCATGTCTAAAGTTTTTATTAGCTTAAAAAATCCATCAATGAGGCTGGCATAATGCGGGCGCTCATCTGTTGAACAGCTTTTAAAATAGCTTCATTCATCGTAAGAGTTGTTGACGCTTCTTCATAGTTTGTTCCCATTAGGTCGTCTATGCTTACCTTATATATGTCGACTGTATCTTTAAGCCTTCCTTCAACGGTATCAAGATACAACGTCTGAGAACCAATCTCGGTTAAGTTTACAAGAAACTTATCTGTTGCGGTATCTATCCTGTCCATGCTGTGGCCGATTACTTCGGTGTTGTCGTCTTTCATAGCGTTTTCAAGATCGAGTAGAATATTGTATATATTATAAGAATTTCCGCCGGCATCTGTGCCAAACCCGAAAACTTCAATTCCGGAATACGAAACTTTAAATCCCGTGTCCCCTTGAATGTCGCTTTCGTTCATCTTAATTCCAAGCCCGATGTCCATATATACGTCTTCGTCCATTGGGATTTCGGCGCGGATCTTGGGGCCGGTTGGGTTTGCTGGATCGTCGATCATGTGGTAGTATTCACCGGTCGCCGAGTCGTGTAGGATATCGTCCACCAAAATTCCGTTGTACTCGAGTTCCCCGTCGGCATTTTCGGTAAACGGTTCTGTTTGGCTTGCGTTGCTTCCACCGAAAACATATTTATCGCCATACTTTGAGTTAAGGTTGGTTAAAAGCTGTTTGCGAAGGTTTTCAACCTCGTTTGCTATAATATTTCGAGTGTCGGCATCTTTGTCTTCGTTTTTCGCCTTGATGGCAAGTGTGTGTGCCTTTTCAAGAATTGAGCTTACGTCGAGCAACCTGTTTTCGGTTAACGTTAGTTCGTCGTTAATCGATTCGACATTGTCAAGATGTGTCTCGGTTTTATACATATCCATGCGGATGTTCATGACACGCGTTCCGGCGGTTATGTCGTCCGAAATTTTTGTGAACCTGTTTCCCGACGCTATCTGCGCCGTCGTTTCCTCGAAATCGCTTTTTGCACTATATAAATGTGTCAGATAATTTCGAGCACTTGTTCTGTCTGCTATTCTCATATTAAACTCTCCTTTATAATTACAAGCCTACGCGACCCATGCGGTTGATTATCGTGTCCAACATCTCGTCTAGTGTTGTCATAACGCGAGCTGCTGCGTTGTATGATTTTTGATACATCATCATGTTTGCGGTTTCTTCGTCGCTGCTTACGCCGGACACGGCATCTCGTTGGTCTAAAAAGTCGTCCGCTATTTGTCCGTATGCTTCCTGTCTTCCTACATTAAAACTTATGTCGGAACCGAGCTTGCTTAAAATGTTAACCTCAAAATCAACGAAAGACCCTTCAAATATCTCGCCGTGTGAGTCAAAAGTAAACGAGTTGTCTACAAGCGTTGCGGCTATTTGTTGTGCGTAGTCTTCGACGTTTTCGTCTTCGCTGAAGATGAAATATCCGGGGCCCGCCGCGTTCCATTCGTCGCTTATCGTTATGTTTTCGGCGTTTACGAAATATTTATTGGTAGCTCCTGTCTCGTCTTTTCCGCCGAGAAGAGTTTTGTAAACCGTGTTGCCTGCCGCGTCTTTCAACGGCCCGCCCGTTGCGGGGTCGATTTCTGGGAGCGTCGTGTTTGCGAGATCCGCTAAAGCGTTAGCGAAGTTGTCCATCTGGTCGCGATAGTACGGGATACCTTGATATGGTTCGTCCGCCTTGTCCTGTACGTTTGTTCCGCGTCCGTTTAAGTAATGTATAGAAGCAAGAAGCGTTCCGCCCGTTAATCCTATGCTTTCCCCGCTTGAACTCCATTCGATTACAACGGTGTTGTTGTCGTTTACGATGAGGTTCAAGTTGTCACTTTTTTTGCCGTCAACGACATAATGTTCGCCCATCTGAACGTCGACCGTTCCGTCTTCGTTTTCGGTGGCTGTTATGTTGCCATACATTGCGAGTTCGTCGAGAAGAAGGTTTCGCTCGTCGTAAAGTTCGTTTGGTCGGAAAAATTCGTTGTCCGGGTCGCTTAAAACCACCGCATCTTCGCTTATGACCTTGTTAAGGTGTGCAATCTGTGCGGTTATCTCGTTAACCCTGTCCACGTCAACCGATAGGTCTTCAATGTGTTGCTGTGCCGCGTTTGTAAGGTTTGTGTCTATCTGTCTTAAAACTTGGGTTATGTTTTTGAATTCCGACATAACGACGTTTGCTTGTGCATGTGACGTTGGGTCTTTGATGAAATCGTTAAGTGCTTCGTAAAGGTTTTTAATTCCGCCGTAAAGTCCCGATTCGTCCGTTATGTCGTTTCCGTCTCCGATTGCGACTTGGATGCTTTCAAGCAGTTCGGCGCTTTTTCCGTGGTAGGCTGCGTTTGAATATTCTTCGCGGAAGCGTTGGTCGACAAATATGTCGCGGAGCTGTTCAACTCCGATGGCTTGAGAGCCTTGCCCTGTTAAACTGAGCGTTCCGTTGTTGATCCTTTGAAGGTCGTTGTTAACCGCAACCGAAGTAACCTCGACACGTTGTCTTGTGTATCCCGCTGTGTTTACGTTGGAAAGGTTGTGTCCAACGATATCCAAAGCCTTTTGATTTGTATATATTGCACGCTTTGACATCTCAAAGCCCATAAAAGTTGGTCGCATATTTCTTTCTCCTGTTATCTATATTAATACAGTCTACACTTTTTCAAAAAAAGTGGGGGAACCGGAGGATCCTGACGTTTTCTTTCCGTCTAAACCATAAAGATTTTTGTTGTCTGCTTTCCCTTTTTCTAAGATGAGCGAAAGATTGTTCGCAATGTCTAATGAAACCTTGTTTGAATACGAAAGTTTTTTATAACTTTCCGTTAATCTGTCAATTGCCGCCGAAACATCCTGCTTGTCTTGGTTATCAAGAGTTTGCAAAAGCTGTTTGGCGGTTGTGTTTAAAAGCCCATGTTGTTCGAAAAGTTTCAAACGTTTTTCTTCAAGCTGCTTAAGTTTCATGACGTTTGCTTGCTTTGTGTTCATATAGGTATTTATTTTGTCGTTTTTCTTTTGTAAGAAAGCGTTTCTAAGCGTTCCTTCAAACTCGTTCATTTTGTCGAGATGGTCGGAAAGCTGATTTGAAATTTCGACAATATCTTTTGAAAGCTCTGTCATCTTTACCTCTCTCTTAATATGTTTACGTTGCGTTGTCGGCTAAAGCGAATATAGCTTGTTAAGAACTCTGTCCGCGATTTCAAATCCAGACACGGGACAACATTCGCCGGCGTAGGTTGTCTTGAGTTCGGCGACACGTTCCGAAACACTAGTTTGTTCCGCTTTGTATGTTTCGGAATATTTCTTAATTTCGTGATTTAGCTTTTGTTGAAACGAGCCTTTAGAGCTTATTTCAATTTTATCCGACGCGAACGTTTCGTTCGTTTCGAGTTTCTTTTCAGGGGGAACATAACTGCTTTTACCGATTTCGGAATTTGTCAGCATTGTTATATTACTATACGTGTTTGGTATCTTCATGTTGTTAGAACTCCTATTCCATTAACAATATCGAGAGCGATTTTTAAACATTACAAAAATAACTTATAATCAGTTTATTCCCTAAAATCATAAAAATGAAATAGCTGTTAAAGAAAAAGTTTTAATAACAATTTATTGATGTATAACATTTCTAAAATTTTTCTTTCTAATCCTTTTTGAAAAACATACGATAATTTTGTATCTTTATAACAAATGTTCTATAAATAGTCTATAAAATTATAGAGCTTTTACAAAAATTAAACGATTTACTTATAAATGAAGAGTGTTTTTTCCTAATATTTACCTAAAAAATGTTCATTAATAATAAAATTAATAATTTAACTAATTTTTATTAAAAAACTTCTTTTGACTTTTATATATAATAAGATTAAAATATATAAAGTAAAATGCGGAATTATAGATTTTTGTGTCGGATTATATTTTAAATTGTGATGAAAGAGGATAAAAATGATTAATAAGATTTCAGCGGTAGACTTTTTTGAACACGATCTTTCGCTTAACAAAACTCAAGAACAAGAAACAAACGATACGTTTTCGTTTAAAGAATTTTTAAGCGACGCCATGAAAGAAACAGAGGCGCTTCAACAACAAACCGAACAGGACGGAATAGCTCTTGCTTTGGGCGAAATAGATAACGTCGCCCAAATTCAAGTCAATTCGCTTAAAGCAAGCGCTATGTTGCAAACGACGGTTCAACTAACTTCGAGAACAGTTAGCGCATACAAAGAAATTATGAGTATGCAAGTATAGTAGGTATAATTTGCAGATGTATTTTAACCACATAATAACTTTTTTGAAGGGTAAGATTGACCGTGAAGTTTATTGAAATTGACAAGATTTTGGGTTCGATTAAGAGCCAAATTGAGACAATGTCCAAAAAACAAAAGATAATGTCGGTTTCGATATTCGGCGGAATTTTGTTGCTTGCCGTTATATTGACCGTCGTGTTAAACAGCACAAGCTCCGGATATGTTGCCTTGTATAACAACCTTGAAACAAGTGAAAAATCGACTATCTATAGCATGTTAACGACATGGGGCGCCGATGCGAAGTTTGACGCAAACGGCGATATATTGGTTCGCGAGGACGAGTTTGACATATGGTTGCTTCAGTTAGCGGCAGAAGGGCTTCCGAGAACCGCCCCGACATATGACCACTTTTCAAGCAACCTCGGCATGACGACGACCGAATCCGAAAGACAACAGTGGATATTGTACCAACTTCAAAGCGATATACGAGTGACCCTTAAACAGATACAAGGGGTTCAAGACGCAACCGTGCTTATAGATATGCCGGAACAAAGTAACTATGTTTGGGACAACGCGGACGAGGGCGAAAAATCAAGCGCGAGCGTTTTGTTGACGTTTGAACAAGGCGTTACGATACAACCTCAACAAGTTTCAGCAATTAAAAACCTTGTTGCTTTTGCGGTTCCCGACATGCTTCCACAAGACGTAACGGTGGTTGATTCAAGACAATCTATCGAGCTTATGGAATCGGAAGCGGACGAAACTTTGTCTGTCGAAGAAAACATAGAATTTGAATATGCGGCACAGTCGCATATAGAAGAAAACATAGTTCGACTTTTGACCCCGAGATACGGAGCGGACGGGGTTGTCGCAACCGCAAAGGTTACGATTAACTATGACGCTATGTTGTCCGAGATAGTCGAGCTTCAAGAAGGCCCAGACGGCGACGGGTTTGTAACGAGCACCGAAGGCGAATATACGCTAAACGAAGATACAGATATAGGCGGTCTTGTCGGCGAAGAAGATAACACAGATTTCCCACAATACTCCTATGCGGGGACAGACGGCGAAGACGCAACACATTTTCGTTGGGACACCGAGATAGACTATTCTTATATAAAAACCCAGATAGAAAAAGGTCAAGCGCGGCTTGAAAGAGCTACCGTATCGGTTTTGGTAAACGAACCGAGCCTTACCGAAGCAAGACGAGAAGAACTTACAAACCTTATTTCCAAAAGCGTTGACATTGAACCCGATTTAATCTTTGTTTCGGGCTTCGAATTCGCCGTAGAGGAAGAGGGCGGAACTCTTACAGCGGAACAGATTCAAATGTACGCAATTGTCGGAGGTATCTCGTTCCTAGTTTTACTTATAATTGGTATTATACTTTTCTTCTTATTAAGGAAACGCGCAAAGAAGAAGGCGGAACAAGACGAGATCCAAAACCAACTCGACATCGAAAAGAGCAAAAAAGAAATAGAAGATTACAAAAAACAACTTGCCTCGGCAGCGCAAGCTAGCGACAATCCAACCAACGACGCAATAGTTGAAGAGATACGCGACTTTGCACAAGAAAATCCCGAAATTACGGCTAACTTACTAAGATCATGGATGAAAGAGGGTGACTGGAGTTGAGTCCGACAGCAACAGCAAGCAAAAAAATGTCCTCGATGAAAAGGGCGGCGGCGGTCGTCATTGCCCTCGGAGCGGGCAACGCCTCAGAGGTCTATAAACATCTTTCTAAAGAAGAGATAGAAGCGCTATCGGTAGAGATAGCCCAACTTAACAAGATATCTCCCGACGAGATGCAGGTTATTGTAGACGATTTCTATGGTCTTTGCGTAACCCAAAAGGTTATACAAGACGGCGGCGTTCTATATGCGAAAGATATCTTAGAAAAGGCGTTTGGCCCACAACTTGCGGGCGAATACATGGAACGAATTTCCCAATCTATGCAGACGAAATCGTTCGAATTTTTGCGCAAAGCAACCCCAAAAAATATCCTTATGATGATACAAAACGAACATCCGCAAACTATTGCGTTTGTTCTTTCGTACACACGACCGGAGCAAGCTTCCAAAATCATTTCGGAACTGCCGAAAGTTATTCAACTTGACGTAATAAAAAGAATTGCAAACCTAGACAGCGTTTCGCCCGACATAGTTGAGATAGTCGAAAAAGTTCTTGAACGCAAGTTCTCGGCGGTTGTCTCGTTCGATATGACAAAGATCGGTGGCGTAGACTATGTTGCAGACATCATCAACCATTCCGATCGTTCAACCGAAAAATACATATTTACCGAACTTGGAAAAACCGATCCAGAGCTTTCCGAAAACATCAGAAAACTCATGTTCGTATTCGACGATATCACGATGCTCGACGACATGTCTATCCAAAGAGTTCTCCGCGAAGTCGACAGACAAGATCTCGCTATCGCAATCAAAGGTTCAAGCGAAGACGTCAAAAATCTCTTGTTGTCCAACATCTCGGTCAGGGTCAAAGAGGGAATTCTCGAAGATATCCAATTCTTGCGCAATGTCCGCATGAAAGACGTAGAGGAAGCCCAACAAAAGATAGTTGCCTTGATAAGACGACTCGAAGAAGAAGGCGAAATTGTTATATCGCGTGGAGGCGAGGAGGACACAATAATTGCCTAGGTTATATAGAGGTGTTAAACACACCGAGAACCTTGACAGCATAAAGATACCCGAACTCCCGACGCCAACGCTCGCAACCGAACAAAACTTGTCGGAAAACGAAGAAATAGATTTAACATTAAGCGAAGATTTGGACAATCGAGAGCTTTCGCCCGAAGAGTTGCAACAAAGTTTTTCAGAGGGCGAATTTTCCGAAGACGAGTTTTCCGAAAACCACAAAACTATCGAGGTTTTCAAGCCGGAACCGGTCCCGTTGACCGAACAGGAACTTAAAGAACTTTATAAAGACGAGTTCGAGGCGCTACACAAAAACATCGAACAAGAATATCGCGAACTTGCCGAACAACAAGCAAAGACGGCTATTGAACAAGCGGTTAATGCGGCGGTTGAAAAGGCGACAAACGAAGCAAGCGAGCGAGCATATCAAAACACTGTTAACACAAGAAAGCTTGAACTTGAAAAAAAGCTTGAAGAGATAGACGGCGTTTTGTCGCAACTTCAACAAACACACGGAGATTTTCTCGAAAAATATGCCGACGAACTTAAATATCTTGCGGTTGACATAGCCGAAAAGTTTGTTTTAAACAAACTTGACGAAAACGACCAGTTGCTTAAAAAATTGGTGTTCGAGGCGGTGGCAGACGTTAAAAATTCTTCGTGGCTCGAGATTGAACTTTCAAACAGTGTTTCTTCGATGATAGATGAGATTAAACAAGAACTCGACGAAAAAGGTTTTGGCTCAAGAACGACGGTCACGACCAAGTTTAAAGACAAAGGAAAGATAAGCGTAAGCGGAGAAGAGGGGACGATAGTCGCCGATATCTCGACACAAGCACAAAATCTTAAAGACCTTTTCTTGGCGTACGACATAGATGGCAATGAAATTAAATAATTCACAATGCATAATGTGTAATTATCAAAAAATTTTCAAAATAAACCATTCAAATTACGATACGAAGTGGGCGCCAATTCGTCGTTCCGACGAATCTTAATTAAGAATTACGAATTAAGAATTGCGCATTACCAAATGGGGTGCAACAGTGCAAAAGCAAAAAAGCATAGATGAAATACTTGACCTTTCGAGTTACAGACAGATTATAAACTATTCTGACCTTAAAACCCACAGGGGAAGAATAAGCAAGATCCAAGGTATGACAATCGAGGTTATCGGGCTTCCGGGAAGCATTGGTGACGTGTGTCATGTGCTTTTGAAAAACGGAAAAGACAAACTAATCTGTGAAGTTGTTGGGATTTCGGGAAACAAAACATATCTTATGCCGTACAAAGAAACGGACGATTTGGGTTATGGCTACTCGGTTGTAAACACTGGTCGAAAACTTACACTTAATGTTTCAAACGAACTACTCGGACGAACTATCGACGCACTTGGAAATCCAATTGACAACAAGGGCGAGATAAAAGCCGAAAAAACTATATTCACGGGCGGCACAGCTTCAAACCCTCTTGAACGTCCACCGATAAGCGAGGTGATCGAACTTGGCGTTAAAGCTATCGATTCGCTCATAACGGTTGGCAAGGGACAAAGGATTGGAATTTTTGCTGGGTCTGGCGTAGGAAAAAGTACGCTTATGGGAACTATCGCGCGCAACGTAACCGCCGACTTAAACGTAATTGCGCTTGTCGGAGAACGTGGAAGAGAGGTTGTTGAGTTTATAAACCGCGACCTTGGCGCAGAGGGGCTTAAACGCTCGGTTCTTGTCGTCGCAACGTCCGACCAACCGGCGATGATGCGATATAAATGTGCTTTAACCGCAACCGCAATCGCGGAGTATTTCCAACAACAAGGCAAAGATGTCCTTTTGATGATGGATAGCCTAACGCGGTTTGCGATGACCCAACGTGAAATCGGATTAAACGCCGGCGAAGCACCTGTCGCAAGGGGATATACCCCGTCGATATACTCGGCGCTTCCAAAACTTCTCGAACGCTCGGGTAATTTTAACAAAGGTTCAATAACCGGAATATACACGGTCCTAGTCGAGGGCGACGACCCCAACGAACCGGTAGCGGACACCGTCCGAAGTATCATAGACGGGCATATTCTTCTATCGCGAGAAATAGCCGCAAAAGCACACTACCCCGCAATTGATGTTCTTAACAGCTTAAGCCGACTTATGGCGACGATTGCGTCGCCTGAACATAAAAACCTTGCGAACAAATGTCGGAATTTGATGTCATTATACAAAGAAAAGGAAGACCTCATCTCGATAGGCGCATACAAAGCCGGAACAAACCCGAAGCTTGATGCCGCCATTGCACGAATAGACAGGATAAACGAATTTTTAAGACAGGATGTTGAAGAGAGGTTTAGCCTTGAGGAAACGCTTAAACTTATGGAACAAGTAGTTAGTTAATAGTGAGTAGCAGTGGTGTCACCATTGTGGGCGAGGTTTTGAATACAAAGGTTTTAAATATTATATTAATTACGAATTATAATTGTGAACCCAACCACAACATTCCGCGTTGCAAAAGAAAGGCATTTGTTAAATGAAACCGTTTAAATTTTCCCTTGAAACGGTATATGACTATAAAAACCAGATTTTTGATACCGAAAAAAACAAACTAGCGCTTGCAAACAAAAATCGCGACACGATAAAAGGACAGCTCGACCAAGCGTTTTCCGACAAACAAAACCACCAAATTGAGTTTCAAAAGAAACAGCAAAAAGGGGTTAACGGCGTCGAGATAAGTTCCTATAAATACATTCTTGATACACAAAACAGCCGAATTCAAACGCTTAAAATAAACCTTGCAGAAGCAGAGATGCTTGTGACAAAACAACTTGCGGTTGTGACAAAGGTATCGAACGAGGTTTCGGGATATGAACGTCTTGAAGAAAAACAACAAGGAAGACACGCAGTTCTCGAAAAAAGAGAAACCGAAGCCAACATGCTTGAATACGTTACGATAGCAAAAACCAAAAGCCAGCTATAAAAGCGCAAAACCACCGGCAAAATTAAGTTAGCAAGATGTAAAACAAAATTTAATCGAAAAGTTTAAAGAGTTTTGCATGTGGCTATATATATTAAAAAAGAACGGAGGTGAAATATATGAATACAGCAAAAGCAGGCATGGAAACTGTCAAGATTTCGGATTTTATGTCATCAGGTGAAAGCGGCGTAACCCAAGGAAAAGCGGACGCTTCAGCAAGCCCGTTTGTTATGATAATTAATAACATGTTAGCTAGCATGACGGAAAACGGCGAGATAGACCTAGACGATAACGCTTTGTTTTCCGATTTAAAAGATGGAACGTTTGACGCGGAAAATTTCGACAGCTCGATGCTAGGCGAACTCGCTATGTTGCTTAACATCCAAAACCCGTTTCTTGTTGCAGGAAAAGAGGGCGCAGCAGCGTTAACGGAAAACCAAATCGGGATTATCGCGGATATTTTAAACGCTCGACAAGGCGCGGCAACAAACGGTGCTTCAAACGCACAGTTTGACACAGAAGCTTATATCGACCCACAAGCTTTAAAACAAAGTTTAGGTAAAGTTTCCGTTACAACCGAAAAAAGCGTTAGCGGCGAAGGTTTAAAATCGTTGATGGAAACGCAAGCAAACTTTTTGAGATACACGACCCAAGCGAGAAAAGATCTTGAAAATGGAAACGATAAGCAAAACGAACAACCATTGATGTCGCTTGAGAAACCAAACAACGCCGAACAAACAAACCATCTGTTTGAGAAAAAACTTGGAAACTTTGCAAACGCTCCGGCGCTTCAAGACCAAATATCAAACGGCATAAAGGAAAATCTTTCGCTTCAAAAAACCGAGTTTACGATTAAGCTTAACCCTGAAAGTCTCGGCGAGATTACCGTTAAACTTATAGAGGAAGACGGCAACAAAACGTTACAGATATTTGCGGCGGGCGCAAAAACAGCGGGACTTATAAACGACGAGTTAAACGGATTAAGAGAATCTTTAAGGCCTATGCAAGTAGAGGTTAAAGACACGGTAGTCGCGACTTCCGAAAGTTCAGGGAGCCAATTTGAGAAATTCGATATGATGGGACAAAACTTCTCGAATAGACATAACCAAGGCGAAAACCAAAACGCGCGGCAGGAAGGCGAGGGCGACCAAAATTTTGTCGAACAAGAGATACAGGACGTCGCTATCGACGAGATGGGCAACCTTAGCATGTACGTATAATAATTAAATGTAGTATAACAAAACCTTTTGAAAGGAGAACCGAATGGAAGGGATTAGAAGTAGCAGTTATACAGGAGAAACCTCGGGTACAGGATTTACAGGAGCGGTCGATAATTCGATACTTGACTCACAAGATTTCTTGAATCTTATGATAACCCAGATGCAAAACCAAGACTTTACAAATCCAATGGACGACAGCCAGATGATTAGCACGATGTCTGATTTCTCTAACATGCAGATGATGCAAGAGATGGCGTCCTATTCACAGACAAACTTCGCGTTGTCGCTTGTCGGCAGAGAGGTAACCGCGACAAGAGCTTCAAGCACGTCGGGATACATCGATGTTATAACGGGAGTTGTAGACCAAATGGCTATGGTGGACGGAACATACTATGTATTCATGGGCGAAGAACGCTTCACACTAGACCAAGTAACGGCGCTAGGCGCGATACCGCAACAAGAAGTTCCGAGTATCGAAGATTGGACAGAAGCGCTCAAAGATATAGTCGAAGACATAATCGAAGCTACAAACGGAAACAACAACGCAAACAACGATTCTGACGAAACAACCGAAGGTACAACAGAAGACAGTACCGAAGGTACAACCGAGGACACAGAACAAACAACCCCATAACAAAATAACTTAAACATTACAAACTTTAAATCTTACAAAAAAATAACAGCAAAGGAGCAGGCGATTGGACGATTTCAAGATTAATC
>CAYJFO010000004.1:0-42873 GCA_964369645.1 uncultured Oscillospiraceae bacterium
AGTTGATAGTTGATAGTTGATAGTTGATAGTTGATAGTTGATAGTTGATAGTTGAGGTGTCGCTTGCGCGACGGATTTGATTATTACTTTTTATTGTTCGTTTTGAACCGCAAGCGCAAAACAGCGCTTGACTGTAGGAGATGAAATTAATGGAAAACAATGTTTATAAAAATCCAAATTCCACAAGAAACACGCAACCTAAACCCAAAAGCAAGGGAAAGATAGTGTTGATAGTTGTCTTGTTCGTATTTGTGGTTGTACTTATCTCAAGCGTGATAGGATATCTTTATGTGACTTCTGAAATTGAGGGAGAGCGAAATCTCGGAAATTCTGAGGTAATAGTTGAAGTGCCCGAAGGGGCGTCGCTTCAAGCGATTTCGGTTTTGCTTAATGAAAATAATGTTATTAGATCTTCGACGATATTTGATCTTTATATAAAAATAACGGGGGACACCGGCAACGTACAATATGGACCACACAGCGTAACCCCTGAGATGTCATATTCCGAGATTATAGACGCGCTTGGAACGCCGTATATAATCAACGTACCGGGCGAGCCGATAACGTTCCCCGAGGGAACGACGGCGCTTAAAATGGCGCTTATGCTTGAAGAAGTCGGTTTTTTCACTGTCGACGAATTTATCGATGAATGCAACAACGGAACTTTCACAGGAAACGTGTTTCCACTTATAAGCGACAATCCGGATAAGTTTATTAAACTCGAAGGTTTTTTGTTCCCTGAAACATATATGTATTATGAAGATATGACGGCAAACGCATTTATTCAACAGATGCTTGACACGTTTGAACAACTAGTTTTGACCGAAGAAAATATGGCGAAGATAGAACAAAGCGCGCTTACGCTTGAAGAGATAATAGCGCTTTCTTCGATAGTCGAAAAAGAATCGGTAGGCGCCGAAAGCTATCCTATGGTTGCGTCTGTTTTCTATAATCGATTAAACAATCCCGACATTTTCCCGACACTAGAGTCGGACACAGCGTGTGACTGGAGAAAAAGGGGATATCCAGACCTTGGAGGATTTTTCCCCGGCGTGCTTCAGTATTATTATGATGGTTATGAGAACATTCCCGAGGGGACAAAAGCGGGATACGATACCTATTCAAGACCGGGTATTCCTATCGGAGCTATTTGCAACCCAGGAATTATAGCTATCGAGGGCACATTAAACCCTGCCGAAACTGAATACTTTTTCTTTTTCACCGGTATAGACCAAAAGACGTTTTATTTTAATGTAACTAACGCCGAACACGAAGCTGATTACAGATTATATGGTCCTTGATTTATGCAACAAAATACTTTTCAAAAAATATACGAAGTAGTCAAAAGTATACCTAAAGGAATGGTTTCGACGTATGGAGATGTAGCTTTTGCCGCCGGAAACCCGCGTTGGGCTAGGGTTGTTGGGTTTGCGCTACATGTCAATCCAAAACCGGACGAGATACCATGTTTCCGTGTGGTTAACCGTTTAGGAGAATGCTCCGGGTCGTTTGCGTTTGGCGGATTTTCGGTTCAACGCGAACTTCTTGAAAAAGACGGGGTGACTTTTCTTGAAAACGGAAGGGTAGACCTTAAAAAACATCGATATTTGTTTTAAACTACTTTTATATTTTAAAATAAAATATAAAAGTTCAACTGAGATTTGCCATAAACTCGGTTTGGTGGTATAATACTCAAAACTCACAGAAAGGAAAACAATTAATGGCAAATAAAGACCCAAACGCAATAAGGCGAAGAAACAAGATTCTAGCGCCAATTGTTGCGATACTTATAATATTTGCGTTTTTGCTTTCGGCAGTGGCAGGTTTTTTGCTTGTGAAAGCCGAAATAGACGGAATAAGGGCGCTTGGCAGTAATCAAATTATTGTCGAAGTCGCTGAGGGCGCGTCTCTTGGAGAAATTTCTGAGGCGTTAAGCGAAAAAGGAGTTATAAACTCTTCTTTAGTCTTTGATATGTATATAAGGCTTACGGGAGGGGGCTCAAACGTTCAATATGGACCACACCAAGTCTCGTCCGACATGGCATATGACGACATACTTGAAAGTCTTGCAACGCCGTATATCGTCGAAGTTGCAGGAACCCCGATTACCTTTCCGGAGGGGGTAACCTCGCTTAAAATGGCGATGATGCTTGAAGAGGCGGGATATTTTACAGTTCAAGAATTTGTCGACGAATGTAACAACGGCACGTTTACGGGGGAACTGTTTCCACTTATTGACGACAACCCCGACAAGTTCATGAAGCTCGAGGGCTTTTTGTTCCCCGAGACATATATGTATTACGAGGGTATGTCGGTTAACGAATTTATCCAACAGATGCTTGACACGTTTGAATATCGAGTTATGACGGATGAAAACATGGCGGCGGTGGAAGCGAGCTCACTATCGTTTGAAGAACTGATAGTGCTGGCTTCGATAGTCGAAAAAGAATCGGTGGGCGCGGAAAGCTATCCCATGGTAGCCTCGGTTTTCTATAACCGAATGGCAGACCCCGAAGAATATCCGTATATCCAATCGGATACCTCGACCGACTGGGTAGCAAGGGGAATAACCGACTGGTATGGTGGATACTACCCGGGTGTTCTCGAGTATTACTACGGAAGCTACGAAAACATTCCTGCCGGAACGAGAGCCGGATACGACACATACACCGTAGAGGGGCTTATTATAGGAGCTATCTGCAACCCAGGGTTAATAGCAATCGAGGGGGTTTTGTTCCCGGCAGACACAAACTATTACTTCTTCTTCACAGATGCCGACAAAAAATTCTATTGGAACGAAACGTTTGAGCAACATGTAATAGAGTACGATCTATATGGCCCGAACTAATAGTTTGATTGTTTTTAATTTAACAATTTATAATTGAATTTTTCAAAAAAACGAGTATAATATACTATAGAATAAATTTTTTAAGGAGAACCGTTTTAATGACAGTTACAAAACAAACAATAATTGGCGATATCTTAGATTTTGACAGATCGACCGCTGAGTACTTCATGGAGATTGGTATGCATTGCCTAGGTTGCCCAGCTTCAAGAGGCGAAAGCATAGAACAAGCTTGCATGGTACACGGAACAGACGCCGACGCATTAATCGAAAAGATTAACAACCACATCAAAGCATAGTTTAATTTTAACAAAACAAAGGATGAACCTGCGCCGTTTTTAAATAGCGTAGGTTTATTTTTGACTTTTTATATGATAAGGTGTAAGCTTAGATTATATGAACGAATTAATATTATCAAAAAGATTACTAGTAGCGTTTGCTGCTGTGCGAGACGGTTCGGTTTGTGCCGATGTCGGTTGCGACCACGGTAAACTTGCGGCAAAACTTGTGTTGTCTAAAAAAGCGCCGTTCGTTTTTGCGGTTGACATTAACCAAAAGCCGCTTGACGTTGCGACAAGGCTTTTTGAAAAACTTAATATAACCGATAAAACTAAAACCGTTTTATCAAACGGGCTTGAAAAAGTTTCAAAAAATGATGTCGATGATGTCATAATTGCCGGGATTGGTGCAGACATTTCGATTGATATAATTTCGAGAGCCAAATGGCTTGAAGACAAAAATAAACGACTTGTGCTTGTGCCGTCCTCTCGTCATCATGTTTTGAGGGGTTTTCTTTATGAAAATGGGTTTGAAATAGTTAACGAAACTCCGGTTTTTGAACAAGACCATTGTTACACCGTTATTACGGCAAGTTTTTGTAACAAGACTATTAAACCATCCGTTATCCAGCGATATCTTGGGTTGATTGCAAACGATAGTTCAAACGATGGAATTTTATATAAAAAAGAAGTTTTAAGGCGAGCAAACAAGATAGCGACAAGCGTTCAAAAAGCGAAAACTGTCGTTTCGTCCGAAAGGCTTGACGAGGCAAAAATTTTAACGGCGTATTTAGAGCCGACATTAAAAGGAGATATAAGATGTCTTTAGATGCAGCACTTATAAAAGCGACAGCAAACGAGCTTAAAGAGACGCTTTTGGGCGCAAGGGTGGACAAACTCTACAGCCCGACAAGGGATGAAATTGTGATAAATCTTCGAACTGAGGCACGAAAAACAGTGAGTCTCTTTATTTCGGCACGAAGCGGAAGCGCACGGATTCACATAACAAAAGAAACGTTTGAAAACCCTCTTGTTCCGCCTGCGTTTTGTATGCTTTTAAGAAAACACCTTTCGACAGGAAAGATAATAGACATCTATGCAAAAGACGGCGAAAGGATTTGTTTTGTTGTGTTTTCCGCCGTAAACGAGATGGGGGACAAGACAGAAGTTACCTTGTCTGTTGAACTTATGGGACGATACTCAAATCTCGTTATAATTGATAAGGATAACAAGATAATAGATGCGCTTAAACGTGTGGATATAGATCAATCGGAAAAACGTCAACTAGGCCCCGGAATAATGTTCACTATGCCACCGAAACAACAAAAGTTGCCGTTTCTTTTAACCGATACTGAACAGATTGTGGGCGCTGTTACAGAAAAAAATAAACCATTGTCGTCCGCAATAATGGACACAACGTCGGGAATTGCGCCGATAATTGCGCGCGAGATTTCCTACCTTGTATCAAAACAAGAACTAGACGCAGACCAGCTTACGACGGAACAAAAACAAACTCTTGTGCAAGTTATAGACAACGTAAAAAAAGCCTCGGGAGAAAACCTCGCAGTGTTCTCGATATTATATGATAAAGAGCGACCTTTTGAATTTTCATTTTTTGATATAAACCAATACGAAGACGGTTGCACAAAGCGATATTTTGAAACTGCTTCCGAGATGTTTGACTTATATTTTGCCGAAAAGGATAGGGCTGAGCGGTCGCGCAACAAATCCCATGACCTTAAAAAACAGGTGTCTACTTTGCTTGACAGGACAGTGAGACGTCAGCAAGCACGGGAAGAAGAGCGAGATTCCGCCGACAAAGCAGAGACAAAAAAGCTTTATGGGGAACTTTTAACCGCAAATATATCGAACATTAATCCGCGTGAAAAAACGGCAAAAGTTTTAAACTATTATACCGGCGAGAACATTGCGATACCGCTTGACCCTATGTTGTCAGCCAACGCAAATGCACAAAAATATTATAAAGATTATAGGAAACTTGTGACGGCGAAAAAGGTTTTGTCTGACCTAATCGAAACGGGCAAAGGCGAGATTGAATATTTAAATTCAGTTTTGTATGAAATTGAACAGGCGGCGACCGAACAGGAATATCTTAACATCCGACGCGAATTAAAAGAAGCGGGATTTTTGAAGTCGTTTAAGATGCCTAATAAAAAGCAACTTAAAACGGTTGATTATATAGAATATCAAACGAGCGGTGGGTATAAAGTTTTGGTGGGGAAAAATAACCTTGCTAACGAAAAACTGACGTTTAAGACGGCGGCTAAAAGCGACATATGGTTCCACGTTAAAAACGCTCCGGGTAGCCACGTCGTTTTATTTTCCGAAAATACTGAACCGTCGGAACAGGACTATACCGAAGCCGCCATGATTGCGGCTTTTTACAGTAGCGAAAAGGGCGGGGAAACGATTGCGGTTGATTATACCAACATAAAAAATATAAAAAAACCTCCTTCGGCAAAACTCGGGATGGTTATTTATCATACTAATTTTTCGGCATATGTGACGGTGGATGAGAAACTTTTAGAACGATTAAGAAAATAATTTAGTAGAAAAAAGAAAAAACAATTTGTCGATTTATAAAACATATTTAGTTAAAAAAACTTGACTTTAACCCCGGATTTATGTTATTATATTTTGGCAACCGGGTGTGGCACAGTTTGGTAGCGCGCTTGACTGGGGGTCAAGAGGCCGCAGGTTCAAGTCCTGTCACTCGGACCAAAAAAAAGTGTTGTTATAGGAATTTAGTTTCTATAACAACACTTTTTTGTTGTATTATTTATTCCGAAAATTAATTTAATAAAAGAAGTCTTTGCAATATTTATCAATCGTCAAGGCTGATGTTGTTAATTGACATAGAGCTATAGTTCATATCTCCATTGTTATCTACTTTAAAAGATATATTTAACAAAGAGGTTTCTGCCTCTGTCGAAATCCAACGATATCCCGTATAGGTATCGGTTTGGTTGTGTATAAATCCATCGACACCATCTAGATATCTATCCCTTATTTCTTCATAAGTTAAATAGGTTAACTCATCTATATCAAGATCCTGTATTACATAGTATATCTGCTTTAACTTGCTTAGAAAGAATCTAGAGTGAAAATAAATAAATTATACGCCAAGCAATTATAAAAGAATAGATAGTGTTTTTAAAATGACAAAGCCCCCAGTAAATCTGGGGGCTTAAGTGTATTAAAAAAACTAAATGTAGGGAAATGGCAAGTTGTTTGTATCTCTTTGAGACAAAAAAACTTATATCCCTGATAAATCTTTGTGTTTGTATTACTTGGCTAATTGTTTTATTGCACAAGAGTTTGTCGACATTTTGGTATGTTTAGCGAGTTTTTCAAGCATATATAACAAAAGGGGAGTAGAAAATATATTTTATTCCTGTTGGCCGTTTGAAATTGAATTAAGCGCTATCATGTCAAGTTCTTCGATTTTTTGATATGCCTTGTTGATATAATCTAAGTCTTTGTTTTTGAAACCATTTAAGATCTCGCGGTGGTGTGGAATCGTTTCAAGAAAAACCTTGCTTCGATTGGTGACTATGTTGGAATAGTCGTCGAGAGAATCTGCCATCTTGTTTATAAGCTGTGACAACGTCTTGTTTTTACACGCTTTAAGAAGAACTCCGTGGAATTTCCTGTCGTCATCTGTTGAATAGATTCCTTGGTTTGCGGCAACTTCCATGTTTGTCATGTGAACTTCCATCTCTTCTAAATGTTGCTGGGTTATATTTTTGATAGCAAGATTAAAAACGTGTCGTTCGAGAAACAAACGAATTTCGAGAAGTTCGGCATAGTTTACTTTAATCAAGTTGATATAAAGAGAATAGGACGACGAAGCATTTGAAACAAATGCACCCTTTCCAACCTTTATCTCTATGATACCTTGATTTTCAAGAATTCTTAGAGCTTCTCGAACCGAGTTTCTTCCCGTGTTAAACTGTGTCGCCAAAACTCGTTCGGAAGGAATTCTGTCTCCTGGGTTAATGTTGTTGTTTTTAATGTAATTATAAATCGAGTCAGCAATTTTTAAATATATTAAATCCTTTTCAACCGGTTTAATGTTAAATTCATTCACCAAGTTAATTCGCCCTCCCCATCAATATGCGGTAAAATAACGATATAACTGCCATCTTTTCAAATGACAGTTATATTATTATTTAATACATATGAACTGCTTTTTTCAAATTACATTAATTCTACTCTTTAACAGCACCTGCTGTCAACCCTTCGACAACAAATCTTTGCATCAACGCGAACATAATTGCGGTGGGTAAAAGCGCAAGAACACCACCCGCCATCAATACGCCCCATTGAACGTTGTATTTACCTATGAGAGATTTAAGCCCAACAGGAATTGTCCACATGTCAGGGGTGCTGATAAAAATGGTTCCCGCAATCAATTCGTTCCACGCTCCTATAAACGCAAAAACGAAAACCGCAACGATGCCGGGAAGCATTATAGGCAAAACTATCTTCCAAAGACTTTGGAACTTTGTACAACCGTCCACTTTTGCGGCTTCCTCTAACGTATATGGAATTCTTTCGAAGAAAGAACGCATAGTTATAACGCAAAACGGCAAGTTGGCAATTAGATAGAAAATAATCAGTCCTATGTGGGTGTTAATTAGCCCTACTTGTGCGAACATGATGTATAACGGAATTATAACTAAAATTCCGGGGATCATCTGGGTCAACAGGAAAAACACCAAAACTGCAGTTTTCCCTTTAAATTTGTATCGAGCTAATCCATATCCACCAAGTATCGAAAGAAACGTTACACAAAGTGCGCTCGAAACCGATACAATAATGCTGTTTTTAAGCAGTTCGTTGTAGTTGAACATTTCAAAAAGCGATGTGTAGTTTTCAAACGTGAAAACTTTTGGAAAATATGTTATCTCGTGTGCATTTATAATTTCGGGGTTTGTTTTAAGCGACGTTATGACCATCCAATATATCGGAAGAACAACCATTAAAAGGAACACCGCAAGAATTATAAATCTTAACGTTCCAACTAGAATATTTTGTGTTTTTCTGTTCATTAGAAGTCACCAGCCTTGTTATAGTTTGTTATTTTAAGGAAGAACAGAGCATATAAAATCAGCGAAACCATCAAAATAACGCCAAGAGCAGAAGCCAAACCAAAGTCATAGCTTGAAAACGCTCTGGTGTACATGTATGACGGAAGTGTTTGCGAGCTACTTGCCGGACCTCCGTTTGTTATAACAACAATCAAATCGAACGAATTGAATATCCATATAGTTCTTAAAAGTAACGTCATTATTATTGTTGGTTTTATGTAGGGAAGCGTTATCGAAAAGAATTTTTTAATCGCTCCACAACCATCGATGTCGGCAGCTTCATAGATATCCGCCGGAATAGATTGAAGTGCCGCAAGATACATTATCGCAAAGAACGGAACACCCATCCAAATCATGGCGAGGATAACCACCAAAAGCGAAAGCCCCGGCGTTCCAAGCCACGCAATGTGTTTTTCGATAAGTCCTAGGTTAATCAATATGTCATTAACGACGCCATATTCACCGTTGAAAGACCAACGGAACATTATACCAATTACAAATGCGGAAAATGCCCACGGCAAAAACACGATCGATTGATATAAACCGCGTCCTCTAAACTTCTTTTTTAATGCAAGTGCTAACGTCATGCCAAATAAAAATTGGCACACAACCGATACAACAACATAAACGATAGAATTCCAAAACACCATTCCGATATCGGTTGTTGGGTCGGTGAAGAGTTTGATGAAGTTGTTGATACCGTTAAATTCAATATCATTCGGTGCTGTTAATTTATAATCTTGAAAAGCCATAATAAAGTTGTTTATAAGGGGATAGCCAAACATAAACAACAACAATAACACAGTCGGTAATAAAAATAAATACGGTTCAAAATTCGTCTTATTCTTGTTAAGTGTTTTTCTGTTTTTCATACTACACGAATTCCTTTTTTTGTTGAAGTCAATTTAAATACAGTGGACTGAAATATATTATAGTATTTGAGGAATAACCCACAAGAGTTATTCCTCAAATAGATCTATAAAAGGTGATTATGAGATAGCTTTAGGAGTTTCTACCATTGCGCCTTCGTTTTCGGCAAGGTATGCAATCATGCGAGCTTCAAGTTCGTTTGTGATGTTTGTAAGTGATGTTTCGGAATCTTGTTGACCAAGAAGATATTTTTGGACTTCTTCGTGCATCATGCCTTGGTGCATGTCTGTGTAATCAAACGGTCCGAACGATGTTGGAACAACAAGGTTGGGATTTTGAAGTTGTTTAACAAATGCGCTGTAAGGTCCGTCTTCACCGTATGTTGGGTCATCTGCAACGTCTTTTTTAACAGGGATAAGTCCGCTCATTTTGCAGTATTCGATGTTGATTTCGGGACGAGTTAAGAACTCGATTAGCTGCCATGCGGCATCTTTGTTTGTGCTTTGTTCCGAAATGCTGTACGAATATGGGCTGTTAACTGTGTTGTAGATTTTTCCGTCCGGGCTTGTCGGCATGGGCATAACTGTCCATTGTTCCGGTTGCATGTTTGCTTCGCATGTGGGGGCAACTTCCGAGTCGTTGATGAGCGTTGCTGTCAAACCGCCTGTGAAGTTGTCAACCATCTCGGTGAATCCCCAGTTAACTGAATCTTGGGGAGCGTGTCCGTCGAGATATAGGCCTGTCCATCTTTCAAAAGCTTCAAGAGCTTCGGGGCTGTCGATTAAAATGTTTCCTTCGTCGTCATACATTCTTCCGCCTGTGTAACCTTGAAGGTGAACCATGATAGGATCGAATGCGCCTCTAGCGCCCCTATATGATGTTCCGTAACGTCTTTGTTCTTCGTCTGTCATTGCTTCGACAAATTCAAAATATTCTTCATATGTCCAGCCTGCGTCGGGGTCTAGTTCATATCCTGCTTCTTTCGCCCAATCTTCACGAACAAAAACGCCTTTAACCATAACGCCGTCCGGAACTGTGTATGTTGCGCCATAGAGTTCTTGTTCCGATTTCCATATAACGTTTGTTATAAGATCGGTGAATTCGCTTCTTGAGTCGCCGATGTAATCATCAAGCGGCGCTACCCAACCGGCCGAGGTGAACTGTCCAAGCCAACCTGCCCAAACGTTCATAACATCGGGAAGTTGACCAGAAGCGCCGAGAACTGTTAGTCTGTTTGCTGCGTCGTCCCAAGGAACGCTTTCATACATAACTTCAATTCCGGTTTCGGCTTCAAAAGCTGCGAAGGTGGTTTCGAAATATTCTTGACGAGCGGGGCTTGGCGAAACGTCTAGAAATCTAATCGGTTCCGCAGTTGTTGTTGTTGTTTCTTGTTCTCCCGAAGTTTCGGGTTCGGTTGTTGGAGCTCCGCAAGCTGTGAATAACGAAACTACCATTACCAGCACGAGTGTCAAACTAAGCAATTTCTTTTTCATGATTTTCCTCTTTCGTTTTTTTAAATTTTTGCAAATGCATTTTCTAAATCTTGTAAAAGGTTGTTTTCGCCCTCTAGTCCGCAATGAATTCGGATGAGCCCTCTGCTTTCCTTCAAGTTTAAGAACTCAAGTTCTTCATTGTCTGCGTTATATAAAGGACAAAGAGCGAGGCTTTCAAAGCCGCCCCATGAACATCCTTTTCCAAATAATTTCATGTTGTTGATAAGCTCAACAGCTTTTTCCGGCGCCGCATCGAGTTCGAAACTCATAAGCCCCGTATGACCCGATTGTTGTTTTTTTATTAGATCTGCTTGAGGGTGGGAAGCTAGACCGGTGTAGTTAACCTTTTTAACCTTTGAGTGGTTTTCAAGGTAGGTTGCGACCGCCATTGCATTTTTGTAATGTTGTTCAACTCTGACACTTAAAGTTCTAAGTCCTCTCATCGCAAGCCAACCCTCCATAGGGCCGATTATTCCGCCATACCACTCTCGTATTTGAGTTGCGATTTTTATCATAAGCTGTTCATCGTTTGAAACCAACGCCCCACCGATTATGTCGCTGTGGCCACCTATGTATTTTGACATCGTGTGCATAACGATATCAACACCAAGGTCGAGAGGGTTTTGGTATAACGGCGTACAGTATGTGTTGTCTATGTATGTTTTTACGTTGTGTTTTTTTGCAATTTCGACGATAGCTTTTATGTCGAAAACCGTGAACACAAACGTTGCGGGACTTTCAAGAATTATAAGCGAAGTATTTGGTTTTATCGCTTGTTCGATCTCCGCAAGGTTTACGCCTTCTACGTATGTAACCGTTATATTAAGGTTTGGAATAGCATAGTTGTTTAAAAATCGTTTAACGGGTTGGTATACATCCCTTAAACATATAATGTGGTCGCCGGCTTTACAAACAGCCATTATAGCCGATGTGGCCGCTGCCATTCCGGAAGAAAACGCCAAAGCTCTTTTCCCGTTTTCAAGTTGCGCTAATTTGTTTTCTAAGATAGAAACGGTTGGGTTGGAACTTCTTCCATAGACATATTCCCCCTGTCTTGAGGCATCGATGTTTGCATATTCCTCGAAAGTATCATATACATGTAGCGATGTTAAGCAGATCGGTGGAACAACCGCATTATAATATTTATATGGGTCTTCCGCCGCATGTGTCAATTTGATTAGGTTGTTATCTTGTTCGTTCAACATGTTATACCCCTGTTTTGTTATCTGTGATGCTTTAGATTGGTAGAGTGGTAGACTGGTTCGGTGGTATCACCACTCGATGTGTATAGTATATCAAAAATTTTTGCATTGTCAAGCGTTAATGTTGAAGTTGTACAATAACTTGTTAGGATTTCGCTTGTCTGGCTTTTTGTGGCAATATATACAAATAAAAATACTGTATTTTGTTTAAACTGCATTTTGCTATGTTCAATACGTTGTATTTATGACTTTTCGATTGTACAATATGTATACAGAAATGTTTTTATCTAATTTCCCAATTTTTAGTCTAGTTGCTTTTTTTTTGAATATTTTAGAGTTTTGCACTAATTAATTAGTAAAAGTTTATTTATTTATACATTTTCAAAATATATAAAAGTTTAGGCTGTAAAATATCGTATGTGTCAAAATGATATAAAAAACTCCCCCGTTAGGGGGGAGTTAATATTGTTTAAAATATGACCGATATATCTAGTTTCTTGTTGTTTCTCGATAGATAATCTCTCCTTTTAAAGCTACCCTTGTTATGTCTAACAGCGTTGATGGGTTGTGGATCTTTTCCATTAAAATTTCAACTGCATCTTTTGCTAACATTTTTGTCGGTTGGGCAATTGTGGTGAGTGTTGGGTGTAAAAAGCTTGAAAATTCGATGTTGTCGAACGATATCACCTCAATTTCTTCGGGGATTTTAATGCCTTGTTGAGTCAAAGCCGACACCATTCCAATTGCAGGATAGTCTGCAACAGAAATAATTGCGGTTGGGCGAGGGTTGATTGCAAGAAAATCTCTCGCTTTTTCAAATCCGCCTACCATGCTAAAGTCGGATGGTATGATAAGTTTGTTGTCCTGTTTAATACCGTTATCTTTTAACGCGTCGAGATATCCTTCAAGCCTGTGTATTGTTGCATAAACCGAAGAACTTATGCACGCTATTCTTTTGTGGTTTCTTTTAATCAACAATGTGGTTAAGTTATAAAAAGCTTCGTATCCATCAGTGTACACGCACGAGATGTCACAGTTTTTCCCCGCTTCGTCCATCAAAACTATCGGAACTTTCTTTGAAAGTTTTTCAAAAAAACTGCTGTCTTCGCTTCCGATATTGTATGAAAACATGATAATTCCATCGATGTTTCGCCGCACAAGGTCGGTCACGCTTTTTTTCTCGTTTTGCTGATCTCCTTTTGTGTAACATATAATCGAACGAAAACCATGTTCAGTTAGTATATTATCAAGCTCGTTATACATCGTTGCATAAAACACGTTAGCATAGTCGGGAATTATGATACCAATAGTATATGTGGTTCCTTTGCGCATGCTCTGGGCTAGGGGGTTTGGCTCGAAGTTCAACGTTTTCATAGCCTTTTCCACGCGAAGCTTGGTTTCGTCCCTAACGATACCTATGTCGTTTATAACACGCGATACCGTTGCTTTCGAAACATTTGCAAGTTTTGCAACATCTGAAATTGTTGAAACATTTTTTTTCATAATTCATAATCTCCAAATCCGTTAATCAGTATACTATAATATTTGAGTTATTACAAGCTAACTCGAAATACAGCAAATCGTATAGAGGTTTTAACCAAAAAAATATAAAAAATGTTAAACAAATCAACAAAGATATGAAAATATCTTGACTATTACGTAACATTTGAGTAAAATAAGCATAAAGTTTTTGAAATCGATTTCAATAACACAACAAGTCGTAATTCAAGAACAACAATTAACATTTGTTTTTTGAAACATTCAGTTGAAATTTTGATTTATTCTATATTAAAAATATTTTGGCTCGATGGTTTCAAAAAAATTTATCGATTTATGAAATCGATTTCATAAGGGAGAATGTGTATGGAGAGATTTGCTTGGAAAGCAAAAATTTTGCCCGGGAAGCTTGATGAATATATCAAGCGCCACGACGAGATTTGGCCCGAGATGACAAGAGTTTTAAACGATGCAGGAATTCATAACTATACAATTTGGAATGTAAATGACGAGTTGTTTGGATATTACGAATGTGAAAGCATAGAAATGGCTTCCAAAATTCAAGCCGAAAGCGCGGTCGTCGACAGATGGAACATCTATATGAAAGATGTCATGGAGATGGAAATTGATCGAAAAACAGGAACTGCGGTTCTGTTGAGACAAGTTTTCTATCACAAATGAACTAATAATTTTATAAGTTTGGAGTATTAAAATAATGCAAGAAAAAACAATTATTCAAGGTTTTGAATATGCGAAAGAAGTTTTCGGGGAAAAAGGCATCGACGTTGAGGCGGCGATAAAGCGTGCGGACGAAACAACAATATCAATGCACTGTTGGCAGGGCGACGACGTTTTAGGCTTTGATACCGAGGGTGACTTGACGGGAGGAATTTCAACAACGGGTAATTTCCCCGGAAGGGCTCGAAACATAGATGAACTCAGAAAAGATACAGAAAAAGCAATAAGCCTTATTCCCGGAAAAGTTAAGCTTAATCTACATGCATGTTATGCTGAGAAAAACGGAAAAAATATAGACCGAGACCAATACACGGTGGACGAATTTAAAGGTTGGTTGGATTGGGCAAAACAAAACAAGCTTGCTCTTGATTTCAACCCTACATATTTTTCACACCCAATGATGGACGGGAATTTTTCGCTTTCTTCCACAGACGACAGGAAACGCAACTTTTGGATTGAACACGGCAAACGTTCGAGGGAGATAGGACTTGAATTTGCAAAAGCTCTCGGAGAACCTTGTGCGATTAACTTTTGGATGCCGGACGGTTTTAAAGATATCTGCGTGGACACTGCTTTTTGGCGCGAAAGAATGGTTAAATCTCTTGACGAAATCTTTTCGGTTGATATCGATAAAAAACTTGTTCCGTGTTCCGTTGAATCGAAACTTTTCGGACTTGGCATTGAAAGCTATACCGTTGCAAGCCATGAGTTTTCGCTAGGATATGCCGTTTCGAGAAACATAGGCTACACACTTGATGCCGGACATTTTCACCCAACCGAGACAATAAGCGGCAAAATAAGCTCTGTTTTACAGTTCTTGGACTATATACAACTTCATGTAAGCAGGGGCGTTCGTTGGGACAGCGACCACGTTATAACGCTTGACGACGAACTTCAAAAGATATTTGATGAGATAGTTTGGCACAACTATAAAGACAAAATTTATATAGGTCTCGATTATTTCGATGCTTCGATAAATAGGATTGCCGCTTGGGCTATCGGAACAAGAAACGCAAGAAAAGCGGCGCTTAGCGCAGAACTTGCCGATTTCAACTCGCTTAAACAAGCTGAACTCGAAGGAAATTATACAAGGCGACTTGCACTTCTTGAAGAAAGAAAAACAATGCCTGTCGGAGCAGTTTGGGATTACTATTGCCTCAAAAGTGGGGTAGAAGTAGGCGGCAGCTTTATAGCAAGTTTTGAAGACTATTATAAAAACGTATTGTCGAAAAGAGTATAGAAAGGATAGGTTTGATGTCTGAATATGTACTGGAGCTTTCCGGAATATCAAAATCGTTCCCTGGTGTCAAAGCTTTAAACGAAGTTAAATTTAGCTTAAAGCCCGGCGAAATCCATGCACTAATGGGGGAAAACGGTTCGGGAAAATCGACATTTATAAAGGTTATAACCGGCGTTCATCTCGCAGATTGCGGAGAGATGAAATTGGACGGAAAAAGGGTTAAAATAACAAATCCGAAAGAAGCGGCTTCACAAGGGATTGCGGCTATATATCAACACGTGACAAGTTTTCCACACCTTTCGGTTGCCGAAAATATCTTTATGGGTCACGAAAAGATTAAAAACGGCATAATCCAATGGAAACAGATGAACGCCCAAGCTACAGAGCTTTTGGACAATTTAAACGCAGAGTTTAAAGCAACCGATATAATGGGAAGCTTAAGCGTTGCACAACAACAGATGGTCGAGATTGCGAAAGCTCTTTCGATGAACGCGCGAATAATTATAATGGACGAGCCGACGGCAGCACTTACAAAGAACGAATCGGAAGAACTTTATAGAATTTCAGAAAAACTTCGTGACGACGGTAAATCGATTATATTCATCTCACACAGATTAGAAGATATCTATCGACTAGCTTCAAGGGTTACTATTTTCAGAGATTCAAACTATATCGGATGCTACGATATCGACAAAATTAGCCCCGAAGAGATGATTAAGCACATGGTTGGGCGTGAGATTAAGGAGCTGTTCCCAAAACCTGAAGTCGAGATTGGCGACGAAGTTTTGAGAGTTGAGGATCTTTCAAGAGTAGGCTTTTACAAAAATGTTAACTTCAATGTTAAAGCTGGAGAGATTGTCGGAATAACGGGGCTTGTTGGAGCCGGAAGAACCGAAGTTATGCAAACTATCTTTGGGGTTGAAAAATTAAGCTCTGGAAAGATACTTTTCAATGGAAAAGAGATAACGATAAAAAGTCCCGGCGAAGCAATAAAAAACGGAATCGGTCTTTTGCCGGAAGACAGACAACTTCAAGGTTTGATTTTGGACTGGGGTATTGGAAGAAACATATCGTTGCCCGAGATTAAAAGATATGTCAAAAAACTTTTTGTTGACATTAAGGACGAACTTGAGCAAACAAAGGAACTAGCGCAAGATGTCGACGTTAAAGCAGTCACGATATACGATAAAGCGAGTTCGCTTTCGGGCGGAAACCAACAAAAGGTTGTTGTTGCAAAAGCGCTTAACACTGATTTGAAAGTCCTCATTATGGATGAGCCGACAAAAGGTGTCGACGTTGGGGCAAAAGCTTCAATCTATAAGATAATGGGTGATCTTGCGAAACAAGGCCTTGCTATTATCGTGGTTAGTTCCGAAATGCCCGAGATACTCGGAATGTGCGATAGAATTTTCGTTATGTGTGAAGGACGAGTTACGGGGGAACTTTCAAGAGAAGAGGCCGACCAAGAAAAAATTCTTGAACTTGCAATGAAACGACATAAATCCAAAAAAACAATTAAGCAGTAGATAAAGAGGATGTATTATGCAAAAAACAGGGTTTAATACCTTTTTTAAAAAGCTTTCAAGTTCAAGGGAACTTAGCCTTCTCTTGGTTTTGATCTTGCTTTGCGTTTTCATTCAGATGAGAAACGCAGACTTTTTAACAGCTAAAACGATAGGCGATATGCTAAAAAACTATTCGACAACAATAACGTTATCGCTTGGTATGATGAGCGTTTTACTCATAGGCGGAATTGATATCTCGGTTTCGGCAACGCTTGCTTTTTCCGGAATGTGTGCTTCGCTTATGATGCGAGACGGCGTTTATTCTTCAACGCTTGTAATGTTTTTTGTAAGCGTTGCGATAGGTTTAGTATGCGGTTCGTTGGTTGGACTTGTTATATCGAAAGGAAAGGTCATACCAATTATAGCAACGCTCGGGTTTACAAACATTTTCAGAGGCGCTACTTATATAGTTTCTGAAAGCCGTTGGGTTTCGGCATATGAATTCCAATCTTCCTTTAAAGATTTTGCACAAACCGAAACATTAACGTTTGGGTTAATGAACAACCTAGTGTTTATAGCATTGGTTTGCTACATAGTTTTGTTTTTCGTTATGAAATGGACAAGGTTTGGCAGAACTATATATGCAATAGGTTCAAACCCCGAAGCCGCAGTTGTCAGCGGTATCAAGATAGATAACATAAAGTTTGCGGTTTATGCAATGGCAGGCGCGTTTTCCGGACTTGTCGGCGCGATGTACACCTCGCTTTATGCCTCGGCTCAAAGTGACATGGGAATGGGCATGGAGATGGACGCAATTGCTGCTTGTGTTTTGGGCGGAGTTAGTCTTTCGGGTGGACAGGGAAGTGTTGTTGGGGTGTTCCTTGGTTCCGTTACAATGGCGGTTATAAGCAAGGCGTTACCGCTTATCGGAATTTCACAGTTTTGGCAAACAGCGATTAAAGGCGCTATCATACTTATCGCTATCACAGTTAACGTTTTAGCTCAACGAGCTATCGAAAAAAATAACCTGAAAGGAAGAGAAGTGTAATGGAAAATCAGGTTAAAAGAAAGATACTTGTCACAAAAGAAAAGACTTTTTCATCAATATTTCTAAGGTGGGAGTTCCTACTTATTCTGCTGTTTTTGGGCGTCAACATAATGAACGCTTCAATTTCTAGTAACTATCTTGATGCAAACAACCTTTTCACAGCGATCAACACGTTTTTGGCAAGAGGCTTCATAGCGTTCCCAATGGCGTATATATTAGTGCTCGGCGACATCGATCTCTCGGTTGGTTCAACCGTTGCTCTTTCCGCAACAGTTCTTGCTGTATCCTACAACGCCGGAGTCCCCATGGCGGTTGCTATAATGCTTGCAGTTGTGTGCGGAACGACTTGTGGGCTAATAAACGGACTTATTCTTACAAAGTTTACTGAACTCGCCCCCATGATAGTGACGCTTGGAACGATGACGTTATACCGCGGAATATGCGAGATGATTTTGGGTAGCGAAAGTTCCGGAAATCTTCACAACGTCGAATGGTTCGATGATATATACTACGCAAAGCTAGGCGTTGTTCCGTATTCGTTTATTGTTTTTTGTTTGGTGGCGATAGGGTTTGGTATTGTGCTACACAAAACAACGTTTGGCAGACAGCTTTATGCTATCGGCGCAAACAAAACCGCCGCAAAGTATGCCGGCGTTCCTGTTCAAAAAAATCGCTTAATATCGTTTACTCTTGTCGGGTTAATATGTGGAGTATCCGCAGTTCTTTATTCTTCATGGCTTGGAACGGTTCGTTCCGACATAGCAACGGGATATGAACTCGAAGCTATCTCAATGGTTGTTCTCGGAGGAATCTCGACGGTTGGCGGAAAAGGAAACTTCCCCGGAACAGTTATAGCGATATTTACAGTTGGTCTTTTAAAGTACGGCTTAGGGCTTATCAACGTTAATTCGCAAACTATCTTGATGATAATCGGCGCAATACTTATTATCGTTGTTATGATTCCAAACCTTAAATTAAAAGAAGCATATTTCAACATTAAAGCTAAATTCAAATCAAAAAACACAAATTAAATGATGTTCACATGTTAATGTGTTCACATAAAAAATTAAAAAAGGAAAAAGAAACTATGAAAAAATTATTAGCATTAGTTCTCTCGTTAATGTTGGTGTTCTCATTTGCTGCTTGCGCAGCTGAAGAAGCACCCGCACCGGCGCCCGAAGGCGAAACATCAGCACCCGAAGTTGAAGCAGGCGGAACGTATGCCGTTATAACAAAATCGGCAGGTAACCCCTACAATGAACGTGAAGCAGTAGGCTTTGAAGAAGCAATTCAAGAAGCAGGCGCAACAGCTATCATTAAACATCCGGCAGAAATAACAGCAGAAGCTCAAATCACACTTATCAATGAGCTCGTAGCTCAACAAGTTGATGGCATTGCAATTGCAGGAAACGATTTTAACGCTCTTGAAACAGCGGCAAAAGCAGCAATGGATGCTGGAATCAACGTTATTTCACTCGATTCTTCCATCAATCCCGCAAGCCGTATGACACACATCAACCAAGCTGGTGTTGTTCAAGTTGGACAAGCTCTTGTTGATGCAGTTGAAGATCTTACCGGCGGAGAAGGCGACTGGGCTATTCTTTCGGCTACTTCAACAGCTTCAAACCAAAACGCTTGGATCGAAGCTATGCAAGAAATTCTTACAGCAGACCAATATGCCGGATTAAACCTTGTTGAAGTTGCATATGGCGACGACGAATATCAAAAATCTGTCGACCAAACTCTTGCTTTGATAAGCAACTATCCTGACTTAAAAGTTATCTGTGCTCCAACAACAGTTGGTATCGCAGCGGCTTCAAAAGTTGTTAGCGACGAAGGACTTGAAGGACAAGTTATCGTAACAGGTCTTGGTCTTCCTTCCGAAATGGCAGAATTCATGACAGGCGAAAACCCTGCTTGCCCTTACATGTTCCTTTGGAACCCAATCGATGTAGGTCGTGTTGCGGCTTATACATTGATCGAAATGACTGAAGGCGAATTGACAGGCGAAATCGGCCAAACATTTGCGGCTGCTAATGGAACTACATACGAAGTTACCGAAGCTGGCGACGGCGGCACAGAAATCATCATTGGACCTCCATTTGAATTTAATGGCGAAAACATCGAAGAATGGAAAACAGTCTATTAATAGATAACTAAAGCAAAGGGGGTCGGGCTTTGTGCCTCGACCCCTATTTTAATAAAAAGAATTTAAACTTGAAAACAAGCGCCTTTTTTAAAGGTTTAATTATACATAATAAATATAAGGAAATGGTGATAAACATGGCTAAACTTAAAGCTAGAATTGGACTTTATTCCGCAGGGCTTAAAGCATATTGGACCCAGTTTGAAGGACTTGAACAAAGACTTATCGGATATAACAAGTTTCTTGAACAAAAACTTTCACAGTTTGGCGAGGTGTACAACTTCGGTATGGTTGATACGGAATATGCTGGGCGAGATGCTGGAGAATTTTTCAATAAACATAACGTTGATATAGTTTTTAGCCATTCTGCAACTTACTATACAAGTGCATGCGTTTTGCCTATCCACCAAATCTGTAAAGCGCCCGCGGTTGTTTTAAACCTTCAACCAACACCATCGATGAACTATCAAAAAACGACAACAGGTGAATGGTTAGCACACTGTGTTGGTTGTCCTGTTCCTGAATTTGCGAACGCTTTTAATCGCGCAAACATGCCGGTTCGTGTTGTAAACGGACTTTTGGGTCTTGAAAAAACTCCCGAAATTTCGGTTGCCGATGAAGTAACTGCACACCGACCTGAAGCTGTTAGAGCTTGGAAAGAGATCGAAGAATGGGCAAAAGCCGCTATGGTTAAGCGCAATCTTGCCCACGCACGTTTCGGTTTTCTTGGCGGAAACTACTCCGGAATGCTTGATATGTATTCGGATTTTGCGATGCTTCAAGCTGGGCTTGGAATGCATGTGGAACTTTTGGAGATGTGTGACCTTAATCGATGTTTAGAAGAGGTTACCGAAAGCGAAATTAAACAAAAACTTGTTGAAATCGAACAGTTTTTCACGATAAGTGGAGACTCACCGTCCGACCCAATAGCAAGAAAACCAACCACAGAACAGCTCAACTGGTCCGCAAAGGTTGCGGCGGCACAACAAAGGATGGTTGAAAAATACAATCTCGATGCCGTTTCATACTACTACCACGGAAACGAAAGTTTCTATGAACAACTGCAATCCGGATTTATTGTTGGACACTCGTTCTTGACGGCAAACGGCGTTGCTTGTGCCGGCGAAGGCGACATGAAAACATGTGTTGCGATGAAAATTAGTGACCTTCTTTCGGTTGGCGGAAGCTACACCGAGATAGTAGCGATGGACTATGATATAGGTTCGATAATTCTTGGACACGATGGACCGTTCCATATAAAAATTTCGGATGGAAAACCTGTGCTTCGTGGCATGGGAGTATACCACGGCAAAAGGGGAACAGGGGTTTCGGTTGAAGCTAATGTTGTGCCGGGAGCAGTCACAACACTTGGAATGACCCAAACGGGAGACGGCAAACTTAAACTTATTTCGAGTGAAGGCGTGGCTATTAAAAAGCCAATTCTCGCAATAGGAAACACACAAACACACGTTAAATTTAGCGATTCTCCCGACAGTTATATGGATAGATGGTTTGTGGAAGCCCCAACGCACCACTGTGCACTCTCGGTTGGTTCAAACAACTCGTTGTTTAAAAAGACTGCGGAGCTACTCGATGTTAACTTTGTTGTTGTGTAACCAACAACAAAGTTGAATATTAATTATTGTTATTAAAAAGGAACTGAAATTATGTTTAAAGATTTTTCCATGATGTCAAAACAAGTTGGAAGCCGAGTTGATTACACACAAGGCGGAGGCGGAAACACATCGGTTAAATATGGCGATGGGCTTATGGCTATCAAAGCTTCGGGTTTTCGCTTGACCGACGTAACGGAGGACAGCGGATTTGCTGTTGTTAAAGTTGATACGCTTGAAGATGTTACACAAGCCGAAGGGTTCAAACCGTTAAGACCGTCTGTCGAAGCAAATTTCCACGCGCTTTTGAAAAAATACGTTATTCATACCCATCCGGTTTATGTAAACCTTGCGCTTTGTTCCGAACAAGGTCAAACGGCAATAGAACAGGTTATGAGCGATTATAAATATATAACCGTTCCATATATTAATCCGGGGCAGGAACTTGCGGAATATATAAAATCCAAACTGTTCAACGGAGTCGAAGCGATACTTCTTGAAAATCATGGCTTTGTTGTAACCGCAGACACGGCGGAACAAGCTCTTAAACTACACACAGAAATTAATGAAAAGTTCGCCAAATACTACGGCGTTTCGGACAGCGATTTCAACAGCTATTATAATAATATTGTAAAACCGTTATATCCCGACCAACAAGTATATCTTACGTTAACCGAAGCTCAAACCGAGATTTTTGCGGCGGTGTCGTTTATACATACGACGCTTAAACAAAACAATCAAACACCACGTGCGATGGATTCTTCAGCACAACATTTTATAGCAAACTGGGAAAGCGAATCCTATAGACAGTCAATTTTAAAATAACCTAAGGTTTTGATAGCAAATATATAACAAAAACAGTTAATAAAACCGATATAGGGTGGCGATACATTATTATAATTATAATGTATCGCCACCCTATATATTTTTTTTGCGTTTGATTTTCTGTTTTTGAAAGACTGTTTGCACAGCTTTTTAATCTCTTCTGCTTCTTGTAATTAAAAGCAGTCTAAACAGTTGTAATAACGAAGCGGCTACTGCGGCCACATAGGTGAGAGCGGCGGCGTTTAAAACAGATTTCGTTGCACTAAGCTCGCTATTCTCTAAGATACCAGAACTGCTAAGAAGTTTAACCGCTCGCTTAGATGCATTAAACTCAACAGGTAACGTTATTATTTGAAATATAACTGAAGCTAAGAATGCGATTATGCCTATTTCGATTATAAGCGCTGATGTGTTTCCAGTTAAAAACATTCCAATGATAATAAGCGGAACTGCCGCCATGCTTCCTAACCGCGCCACAGGGAAAAATGCTGTGCGTAGGGTAAGCGGTGCATAGCTTTTGTGGTGTTGAATAGCGTGCCCGCATTCATGTGCCGCAACGCCAACAGCGGCAATCGACGTTTTATTATATGTTGAGTCAGACAGGTTAACTGTTTTTGTTCTCGGGTCATAGTGGTCGGACAAATTTCCGCCAACATGTCTAACACTGACATCATGAAGACCTTGTGTTCTTAAAATTTCCTCTGCTGCATCCTTTCCCGTATATCCTCTTGCGCTTTTGACGGAAGAATATTTCGAAAAAGTTGATGTTAACTTTACTTGTGCTGCCAGTGTTATTATAACACCGAGTATTATTAATATATACGTCGGGTCAAAATACATCCTAAACATTCCAAACATTTTATAATTCTCCTTTGTTATTTAAAATTTCCATGAACTCATCTCCTGTTATCGTTTCTTTTTCAAGAAGATACATAGAGATTTCATGAAGCTTTGGTTCGTTTTCTTTTAAAATTTGCATCGCCTTGTCATACTGTGAGCTAACTATTTCAATCACTTCATCGTCAATTATTTTTGCAGTTTCGGCAGAACAGATCATCGAGGTATCTCCTCCAAGATATTGATTGTTCACCGTTTCGAGAGCTACCATTCCAAACTTATCGCTCATGCCAAAACGAGTTACCATCGATCTTGCTATCTTTGTAGCCTGCTCAATGTCGTTTGATGCACCCGTTGTGATAGATTTGAAAACAAGTTGTTCTGCTGCTCGACCACCTGTGAAGGTTGCGATTTTATTAAGCGCTTGCTCTTTGCTCATAAGAAATTTTTCATCGCTATCGACTTGCATAGTGTATCCCAAAGCACCCGAAGTTCGAGGGATAATTGTGATTTTGTGTACGGGAGCGCTGTCGTTTTGCTTTGCCGCTACTAAAGCGTGACCCGTTTCGTGATACGCAACAATTTTCTTTTCTCGCTCTGATACCGCCGCATTTTTTCTTTGATAGCCTGCGATAACCACCTCAACACTTTCCTCTAAGTCGGATTGCATTACAGAATTTCTGCCGTCTCTAACCGCTCTTAAGGCCGCTTCATTTATAATGTTTGCGAGTTCTGCACCGCTTGCACCGGAAGAAGCCCGTGCAATTTTTTCAAACTCTATGTCTTTTGAAAGCTTAACATTTTTTCCGTGCACCTCCAAGATTGCTTGTCTGCCTTTTTGATCCGGAAGTTCGACCGGAACTCGTCTATCAAACCTTCCGGGTCTTGTTAACGCTTTGTCGAGAATTTCGGGGCGGTTACTAGCGGCAAGCAACACAACGCCTTTTTGTCCGTCGAAACCATCCATTTCGGCTAAAAGCTGATTTAAAGTCTGTTCGCGTTCGTCGTTGCCGCCCATCCCACTGTCTCTTTTTTTACCTATAGTGTCGATCTCATCAATAAAAATTATACATGGTGCCTTTTCGTTTGCCTGTTTAAATAGATCCCTCACTTTTGCCGCACCCATGCCAACAAACATTTCGACAAACTCCGAACCGGAAATCGAGAAAAACGGAACGTTGGATTCTCCTGCAACTGCTTTCGCTAAAAGTGTTTTGCCGGTGCCGGGAGGGCCAACCAACAGAACTCCTTTTGGCAAGTTGGCACCAATATCGGCATATTTTTTTGGGTTGTTAAGGAAGTCCACAACTTCTGTCAACGCTTCTTTGGCTTCCTCTTGCCCCGCTACATCATTAAATGTTTTTCCTGTTTGGGTTTCGGCATAAATCTTTGCATTTGATTTGCCGAAAGACATTGAGCCTCCCCCGCCCATTCCTTTCATCATCTTAGACATTATAAATCGCCAAATAAGAGCGAAGATAACTATCATAACAATAGTGCTTATTAGGTTCATCAAAAACGAGCTTTCTTTTGGGAACACTTCGATAAACTCTGCTCCCGAATCATAAAGCCTATCAACAAGGTCGCTGTCCTGCATTCTTGCTGTTGAATAAACGTCAAGTTTTGGTTCTTGTTCCCCTTCGACTATTGTTTCAATTCCATACATTATGCTCTCGTCCATAACTTGAACCGTCGATATATTCCCGGCGTTTAAGTCGTCGAGAAAAACATCATACGTTACGTTAGTTACGGTGTTTCTGCCAAACAATAGCGTTGTTACAATGTTGAACACAAGTATTATTGCCATTGCAACAAGCCAATAATATATAAACGGCTTGTTTCTTTTTAGTTTCATCATATCTTTTTTCATGTTGTTGTTTCCTTTTATTTATCTATTATACAAACAGCAATCTATCTGCTGCTATTAAAAATACGCCAAGGGTAGTTAGAACCGTTCCTGTTGCTTTGTTTAAAACCATCGGTTTCGCTTTGTTTGCAAACTTTGCCCCTATCAAAGCGAAAGTTAGAGTTGATATCACACAAATCGTCAACACTGTTAAATCCGGTATGATTTTTTGAATTGTAAAGTGTGACACAGCGCCAAACAATGCCGTGAACGTCATAATAAACACGCTTGTTCCAACAGCTTTTTTATGTTCA
The DNA here is from genome assembly GCA_964369645.1 of uncultured Oscillospiraceae bacterium. GTDB lineage: Bacteria > Bacillota > Clostridia > Oscillospirales > Ruminococcaceae > CAYJAY01. The sequence goes on from CAYJFO010000004.1 coordinate 25,412, forward strand.
TATCCCAATACACTCATCATTAATGCAAGCATCATTATTCCGCCGCCCGATCCGATAAACCCACATATAAATCCTATTAGAGCTCCACACAAAATAGGGAGAACTATTTTCAAAGCACCTTTTGCGGCTTTCTTTTGTTTTGGTATGTCTGTTTCTTTTTTTCGCAAAAATTTAATTCCCAATATAAGTGACATATAAACCGCAATGTTTCCCATCGATTCTGCCGGGACTAAACTCGCTATCAACGCCCCGATAAATGTAAACGCCAACACGCTTATTAAAAGAATTTTGCTGTTTTTAATGTCTATGTTTTTGTTTTTTCCATATGTATAAGCTGAAACAGCGCTTGCAAGAACATCCGAAGCAAGAGCAATTCCGATGGCTTCATACGGGTTCATCCCTAAAAATGTGATAAGCATTGGGGTTATCACGACAGCGGCACTCATTCCGGCAAACCCTGTGCCGAGACCGGCCCCTATTCCCGCTAAAATACAAATTATAACTGTGTTACTAATCATTTTTTACTTCTTTCTTCTTTCTTGTTGACCTAATAAAACCTGCTATACAACATCTTCTTTTAAGCCGTTAATAAATATCTTTGTTAATCTTACTACCGTTGCTATTTGCTCATTTCTTTTTTCCTCATCAAAACCATCTTGCAACAAAAAAGAAGAGCTGTTTTGAATTATTGCTGTGAACGCAATGATATCGCTTTTTTCAATTCCTTTTCCAAGGTTCACATTTCCTATAAGCGTTTCAAGGCGATTGATATTGCTTTCAACCAATGTTTGCCTTATGTCCACCAATTCCTTTGCAAGATGGCTAGGTTTTCTTGCAACTATATAGTTGAACAGTGTCTTATATTGCGGATAATGGTTGAAAAACTGTATCCTAACCTTTACGTTTTCTGCAATAGCATCGGATTGTGATATTGGATTTAATAAATTATCATTAAGATATTTCGCATATTCTTCAATACACAATTTTACACAAAAAAGGTATAACTCATCTTTGTTTTTAAAATAGTGATACAAAATACCTTTTGACAACCCGGCTCTTTTTGAAATATCGCTTATTGATGTGCCGGCATATCCATTGATGTTAAAAAGCTCAATTGCACTTTCCACTATTTTAAATACCGTCTCATTGTTTAAATCGACTTTGTTCATATCTAAAACCTCCATCAAAACCTCATTGACCAATCGTTCAATAGACGTAGTGTAACACACTTTGAACGATTGGTCAATGAATAAATTGTGAACATTTTTTTAGTCTGAATGAAATTTAATATTTCAAACTACTCGTAGTTTCAAACCGGTTGTGTAAATTAAGATATATAGTCGCTTGAATTTAACGGATTTTTGCATATTTTGCGTTTTTATTTAATAGTTGAATAGAGATTTTTTGTCGGGGGAGACGGAACACAAAACGCTTGTAAAAAAGGGACATGGTAAACCATGTCCCTTTGAAAATTTTATTCTATTTAAATTTCAAGAACTTTAACTGCAGATGTCAAAGTTTTTTCAAATGCTAGCTTACCATACTTGTCAACCTCGGCTTTGTCTTTATGTCCGTGGGTTAAACAGCCGGCGCCGCCTATACATCCGCCGATACATGCCATGCCTTCTATAAAGTTTGTATCGCTTATTTTCTTAGCCGATTTAAGAATAGCGGATCTGCAAGCTTCTATGCCATCACATCTTTCGGCTTTTAAGTCGAAATTAATGTTTTGTTCTTTGATAGCTTGTTCAACAGCGTCAGACAGGCCGCCGCTTCTTGCAAAAATACGTCCGAAATATGACGCGTTGTCTAGAACATCTATAGGTAGTTTATCAAGATCCAAATCGCGGCTATCAAAAAGCGCTTGTAATTCTTCAAAAGTTATAACGCTGTCTATATATGGGGTTACGCTGTCAAGTTGAAACTCCATTTTTTTAGCGGTGCAAGGTCCTATAAATATAACTTTGCAAGTTGGGTCGGTTTGTTTTATATATTTCGCAATCCTTGCCATTGGGGATAAATTGTGTGATATATGTTTCGCGAAATCGGGATAGTTTTTGTGTATATACATTACAAAAGCCGGACAACATGAACTTGTTAAAAATCCTTTTTCGGAAAGCTCACGTGATTCCTCTAACGCCACAGCGTCTGCTCCAAGCGCAGCTTCTACTATCGCGTGAAATCCAAGTTCTTTAATTCCGCTTACAACCTGCCCTATATTAGTATGTTGGAATTGGCTTGAAATTGACGGGGCAACAACAGCATAAACTTTATAGTTTTTATTGTTGTCACTTTTTTTAATTATGTCGATAGTATCTAAAATAAACGATTTATCTGTAATTGAACCAAACGGGCATTGGTAAACACAAGCGCCACAAGCAATACACTTTTCATTGATAATCTCGGCGCTGTTGTCCTTTGCTTTTTGTATTGCTTTGACTTTACAAGCCGTTTCACATGGTCTTTTTCGGCTTATTATTGAATGATATGGGCAAATTTTTGCGCAAGCGCCACAATCAACACATTTTTCTTCGTCTATATGGGCTATGTAATTTTCATTAAATGAGATTGCGCCAAATCGACACGCGTCAAAGCATCTGTGCGAGAGACATCCTCTACACGACGAAGTTACGGTATAGCCGGATACGGGACACTCGTCGCAAGCTATGTCGATAACTTCGATAACATTCGGGTTAGATTTGTCGCCACCCATCGCAATCTTTAAGCGTTCGGCTAAAATTGCCCTTTCTTTATATACACAACAACGCATCGTTGATTCTTTTCCTGTTACAATCGTTTTGGGTATTTCAGTTATATTCTCAAGCAGCGTGTCTGCCCAAGCGTTTCTTGCAACTTCTCGCAAAACTTTATATTTTATATATTGAACTTTTGTATCAAATTTTTTCATGGTTACCGCAATCCTTTCTTGCCAAGTCACAACGTTTGAAAAACAACTATTAACTTGCTCTTGTTAAAAATAACTCACTTTAATTTTTTTGCCAATTTTCTTCAAACAATCTGCAAGTTCATCTATGAGTTGCATTTTGATATTAAAATTGATTGGCAAATCCGGATTTTGATGTGCTGGGTTAATGGCTCTACCGACATAAAAATTTATATCGGTAGCCTCTTCAAATAATAACCTTGCTATCGTTGAAGCACCGTCTTTTTTGCTGCTCCACTGTGAATAGAGGCTATTTTCGTCCATGTAGTCTTTTGCGTATGTTAAAACTTTATTTATCGTAATAATCCCTTCTGTTACAAGTTCCACGCCATCAATTGTGGCGGTTGGTGGAACATCGGAATTTATAAAATCGAGAGAGGGGACAAGATCTTTGCCTAAAAATTTAGCGGCTATTCCGGAGGTTGTTCCTCCACAAACGATGTGTTTGCCTTCCTTAGAGAAAAACAACGACATCATTTTATCTGAATCGTTTCTGTTGGACGGCGGGCCAATTATCAAGTTCATCGGCTTTCTTGTTCGCATTTTAATCGTACAAACGGTAGTGTCGTCGCCCGGCCTTGCACCATACAGCGCGTAGCATTCGTTTAAAAGTATCGTGTTAAGGGTTTTGGCGGTAAACCCAACATGACAAAGCGGTTCCATATATTTTATAATGTCTGGCCTATCCCAACCAAAGTTTAGCGTGCTTCCAACCCCGGCGTGGATACACCCGTCACTCATTAATATAAAAATATCGTTCTCAAAGAGATCTATTTTAGACATTAGAATTTTTTTGCCGCTGATTATTATCTCGTTATACGAAAATTCACATTGCTTTGAGTCTCTAATTAAAATAACTTTCGGATTATCGTACTGGATAATTTCCGCTTCCTTGTTTCCTTTTAATATCCTTAAGATCGTGAATGTAGAGTATGCAACGCCACGAACGGCGCAAACGGGCAATGTCTCGGCAATTGTTTCAACACAATCTGTAATACTTAACCCTTCTGATATCATAGTTGATATTATTTTTGATGTTAAAGTAGCGAGTATATTTGCTTTAACCCCGCTGCCAAGTCCGTCTGCTAACACTATCGTTGTTGAACCGTCGACGCCCTCGATAACACAAACCTGGTCGCCACACAACTCTTCTTTATATTTGTTTAAACTGCTAAAACCGATATCGGGACACAAATTAATCATCTTTAATCGACTCCTTAAGCTTAGTTAGCGCAATTTTTGTTTCAGCCGCAGTTTCTCCTAATAAAGACGCTATTTCGTGTACAACCCTCATTTGCTTTTCGATAACTTTGTCGGTTGTTTCAACCGTTTTTCGGCTTATCTCTTCTTTTTTAGCTCTTTCTTCCTCTTCTTCTGTAACATCCCGCATTAGGCAAACTAGAACCTTATATTGTTTGTCAAAAATAACTGTTTGATATACATGTTTGTTGTACTCTGCCAAATAAACTTTCTTGTCACGTATAGACACCCCTGAATTTCGAACCGCAATAAAGTCGCAAGGATCCAAAACTTTTACAATCTGTTCCCCTAAAATGTCTCGTGGAGACCTTAGATTTAACAGCTTGACAGTTGATTGGTTTATCTTTTGAACCTCTAAATTGTCATTCAATACAATTATTGAATTTGGCGTGTTATTTACTATTAATTCAGAAAAAGTTTCGGCTTTTTCGCTTAAAAACGGTAGACACATGGTAAGGTCAGCTTTCCCATAGTAAACAGCTTCCGCCTTTTCTCTGCAAGAATTATAACCACAAGAACCACAATCAAGCTCATCTTCGACGCTTTCTTTGCCGATTTGTCGAAGTACATTTAAAATTTCGGATTCCGACGGAGTAACGTTTCTCCTATGTATAGGGGTGAAATTTTTGTGCATTCTATCAAACGAAAGAGGTTTAACCTCAAAATCCTTTTCTCCGGCATAACTGTTTATACATATGTTGTCTGAAATAGAGTTTTTGTGGCTTTTTTCTATAACCGGTCCACCAATGCAACTTCCTACGCAAGCAGACATCTCGATGAAACATTTATTAAGATTTCCCTCAACAATCTCGTCTAAAGCTTTCATACAGTTTTCAACGCCATCGACGGCAAAGTATGAATAGTTTTCGTCTCGCTTTATTATAGTTTTAAGTATTCCGCCCGTTGTTGGAAAAAACCGTGCTAAACTTTCCGGCGTGTTGTCTTTTTGCTCGCTATAGTCTACCTCTATTTTTTCTTCAGCTATCCATTGTGTTAATTCCTCGAAAGTTAGAACATCATCCACAATTCCTTCGTAGTATCCCGCCTCATCTTTTTTTGCGACACATGGTCCGATAAAAACAACTTTTGAATCAGGAAATCGGTTTTTTATATCAAGCGCATGTGCTTGCATAGGAGACACAACATCTGCAAGATAGGGTAATAATCCCGGATAATATTTTTGCACAAGTAGATTTATCGAGTGACAAGACGAAGTGATAAGGATATTTTTCTTATCATTTATAATCATGTTTTCATAAGCTTGCTTTACAATAGTAGCTCCAATGGCGGTTTCTTCTGCGTGGTGAAACCCTATCTTTTGAAGCGCCTTTTCAAGTGTTTTAATGCCAACTCCGTTGTAATTTGAAACAAAAGAAGGGGCGATTGAGGCTATAACCGGCGCGCCGGAATGAATGAGAACTTTGACAGATTCCGTGCTGCTGTCTATCTCTTTTGCGTTTTGTGGACAGTTCACAAAGCATTGCCCACACAAGATACATTCGTTACCAACAATATTAGCTTGCCCACCCGAAAAACGGATCGATTTAACAGGACAGCAACGAATACATTTATAACAGTTTTTACAATTAGATTTTCTTAATTTTAAGTATTCAGCCATATTAACCTTTTTTTCTACAATAATGTTTGTGTTTATATTTTGCTTTTAATTACATTTTCAAAAAAAGCTTCTGTTGTGTCCGGTTTTACAGAATGAATAGTGTCATCAATCGCGACACATACACCTTCTTGACATTTAGACATACAAAACGCCCCGGATAGATCTACTTTGCTTTGTAAGTTGTTGTTTTTAATCAGCTCTTGAAGTTTTTCAACGACCATTTTTGATCCTTTTAAATGACATGAGCTGCCGATGCAAATTTTAACATTAATCATATTTTTTCCTCGCTTATTAAAGTATGTTAATATTTTAACATACTTTTGGATTTTTGTAAAGTTAAACAAAATTGAGGGGGCAAGATTGGTGGAATGTTACTATATAAGAGGCGAAAATACTGTGAAAACTGTTTTAAACTGTTCAAAGATAGATTGCATTCAAACAACAAAGGTTAGTTTTTTGAACAAAAATATTTATTGTAGCGGTTGATTTTTCCTTAAAATTTAAACACGGTTTAAACAAACTACATCGTTTGTTTAAAGTTTTGTTAGCGCCGAACAGGCATGATAAAACCCCCGGTTGTACCGGGGGTTTTAAAAAGGTATATCCTATCCTCAAAAATATTGCATAAAACTATGCGTAGGGGGAGGATGTTATGTTTGTGTGTTTTGACGATACATAATATTTCGATAGTTTTTTTTCGACAGATTGAAACACCTTTTTAAATAGGGTGTTTTTTATTAAAATTAATTTAAAATTTTTAAATTAAGATAGTATAATAATTAAACAAAAAAAGCTTTTAACATTCTAAAAATATCGTCCGAAACGGCGCTTAAATCCTGTTTTGCTCTAAGCTTAAGTTCCGAGAACGGTGCGGCTATCCTGTTTATGCTGAAGATTGCGGTAAGCCCCATATCATACAGTTGCTCAAAACCGTTTCCGACGTCCCCGACTATTGCTATCGTTGGTACGTTTTTTGTAGCGGTTCTTTTCGCAACCCCTGCGACAACCTTGCCTCTTGCACTTTGGCCGTCTATTCGTCCTTCGCCGCTTATAACAAGCGAAGCGCCATCTATTAGTTGGTCGAAACCAACGGTGTCGAGAACCGTTTCAATTCCCATATAGAGTTTTCCTTCAAGCATAGCGCATATTCCGGCGCCCATGCCCCCCGCGGCCCCTCCTCCAGAAAGGTTTGAAACATCTGTTCCGAGATCTTTTTTTATAATGTTTGCAAAATGGATTAGATTATCGTCAAGATATTCAACCATTGTTTCATCTGCACCTTTTTGCGGAGCGAAGATATATGCCGCTCCATTTTCGCCGTAAAGAGGGTTGTCGATATCACACATTATTGTTATGTTAGCTTTTTTTATCAACGGTGAAACGTTTGAAAGATCGATAGACTCAATCTCGTTTAAGGTGCCGCCGACCGGGATGAAATCTTGTCCGTCAATATTTTTGAACTTAACGCCAAGTGCGGCGGCGCAACCTGTGCCGCCATCATTTGTCGAGCTTCCACCAAGCCCAATAATTATATTTTCGCAGCCGTTTTGAACGGCGTGGAGCATTAGTTCGCCTACTCCATACGTTGTTGCTTTAAGGGGGTTTTTTCGGTCTTCGACCAATGGAAGACCTGCCGCCGCCGCCATCTCGATAACTGCGGTTTTGCCGTTATGTATAACACCATAAAAGCTTTCAAACTCTTCAAAAAACGGATTTTTAACCGTTAGATATCTTTTTTCTCCCGGCAAAGCCGCCAAAAAAGCGTCGACGCTTCCTTCGCCACCATCTGCAACCGGCACACTTATAACTTCTGCATTGGAAAATTTAGCGATGCTTTGTTTAAGAATGTCGCATACCTCAACAGAGGACATTGTTCCTTTAAAACTATCGGGGATTAAAACTATCTTTTTCATAATACCTCTAAATTTATTTTAATTTTTTTAAATAATATATCACAAAATAGTCTGTGATAAAAGAGTTACGATAGGCAAGGTTATTGCACAAAAAAGAGTCGTAATAACGTTTATACACGATGCTCTTTTTGGGTTATTTTCATAAAGTTGGGCTACTTGTGTTACGGTTGCGGCAGAAGGTCCCGAGCTTGCAAGAAGTATAACAAAAAGGATCTCCCATCCGTCGGGGTGAACGACAAAACTGCGAACCGAAAACAGTACCGCTATAGCGATGATAGGATATATAAGAAGCCGTAAAAATACAATTTTCCAAATTCCTTGCATACTAATCGCTTCTTTTATGTTAAATTCGGCGCAGATAATTCCAACCAAAATCATAGACACCGGAGCAATACAGTTTCCAAGGCTTTGTATCGTTGAAACAACCGAAGAGGGGACAGGAACTTTAAATACCATAAGCAGCAACCCTAAGAATATCGCGATTATCGCGGGATTTTTAACAACCTTTCCAATCTGAAACTTTTTTTGTCCACCAATTTTCCCCATGCCATAGCTCCACATTATAAGGTTTTGGACAACCATGAAGGCGGCAGAATAGATGATGTATTCGCTTCCGATAGTTCCCATAATAAGTGGTGCCATTATGTTTCCCACATTTGTATAGGTAAGTGATGCGCCATCGACCTCGGAAAGCTTTGTAATCTTTGAGATTATAGTAGTGCAAACCAAAAATACTATATGTACAATAACGGCAAGAACTGCCGCTATAATCATTCCTTCAAGTTTAACCTCGCTATGCTCGCTTAAAAAGCTTGCCAAAAGCAAAGCCGGAATAAAGATATATACACTTATTCTTGTAAGTATTCCACATTCCGATTGTTTAACTAAGCCAGCACGCGCCAGCGCATATCCGCACAGGACCATTATAAAAAGTGTGCCTATTTGTTCAACAAGTGCGAGAGACAATTGCATAGATACCTCCGGTGTTTTTAAAGTAAAGTAAGATACAGAATGATTAATTAGGAATGAAGGTTCGCCTACGGCGAGATTTAAATGATAAAATTTGTTGATATGTTGGGAAACTGTAATTAAGCTTTATAATTAACTTAATGTAGTACGTCCTACCTATAATATTGTGAAATGAGATTTGTTTTATCTATGTCGGTTAGACTATCACAAAAATAAAAAATTTGCAAGATAAAGCTGCTTAAAATTATTATGACAGATCGAAAACGATTTGAAAAAATAAACTTAATTTGGTAAATGTACATTAAAAACTATCTAAAACAGCTGTTTAAAATCGTATATAATAAATTCTGTTGTCGAATTTGTATAAATAACAATGTTGTCGTTTGTGTAGTTAAACGAAATTAACAACAGGCTATTGCATTACGTTTAACGCTGTACTATAATGTCGGTAGAGAAAATACGTAGAACGTATTACGTACGATGTTAATTTTCTGCATAAAGTCTACTAGATAAGGGGAGAATGGATGAATGCTAATACAATAATTCCTCAGAGCATGGAATCTGTTCAAAAAGGCTCTGTTGTAGATAAAATTATCGAAAGTTTCAGACACGCATTTTATAGCGGACGGTTCAAGATGGGGGAGAAACTTCCGACAGAGTTTGAACTTATGGATGAACTTGGGGTAAGCAGAAACTCGCTTCGCGAGGCTATGAAGATATTAACAACGCTCGGAATTGTTGAGATACGTCGCGGAGACGGCACGTATGTTTGCGACGAGATCAAACCAAGTTTGATGGATACAACTATCTATGGCATGTTGTTTGAGAAAAGTAGCGCGGAAGAGGTTGTTGAACTTCGCCAGATGCTTGACGAAAATGTTTTACGTATGGCCATTGACAAATGTTCTGATAATGATATCGAGATTATGCAAGATTATATAAATCGTATGCGCGTTCATTTTAACGAAGGTCAGATTGCAAAAGCCTCGCGGCTTGATTATGATTTTCATCTATATCTTTCTAAATGCGCAAACAACCGCATGTTCCACAGAATTGTAAGTGGTGTTTACAGTTTGTTTGAAAACTCAATCGAAAAGAACATTCGAACTGAAGAGCTTTTTGCTAAAGCAGATCAGCATCATCAAGCTATAGTCGATTGCCTTAAATCGAGAGATAAAAACAAAGTTAGCGAAGTTGTTGCGCAAAGTCTTTCAAGTTGGAAAGCAAACATGGCGTATGCTTGGAAAAGCGATATACAAGAGTAGGCTGACAGAAGTGGCGACAAACAATAACATTATTAATTTAAAAATCAAAACAAACAGATGTCTTCAATATAGAATATACATTATAATTAAAGTGGTAACCGCTTAAAATCGAATTGAATTAACGTAGAGACAGGAAACAGAAAAACTAGTCACTCAAATTGGTAGGATGTATGATGTATTTTTTAGACAACTATTACTTTGTTGTATATGTTAACGTTTTATTAAAGTGTTTAACATTACATATATAAAATTTTAACCGGAGGAAACTCAAAAAATGAAAAAATTACTTGCACTCTTGTTGGCAATGACGATGCTTTTAAGCCTAGTGGCTTGTGCACCCGCTGCCACACCCGAAACCACAGAACCAGAGGCAACAGAAACTCCCGAAGCTACCACAGTAGCATATCCCGAGCGTTCGATTAACATGACAATTCCGTTTGGCGCAGGCGGCGGCACAGACGTTTGGGCGCGTATAGTTGCTGAGTACATGGGACAAGAACTCGGCGTTCAAATCATCGCAAACAACGTTACAGGCGGAACAGCAGGTTCGACAGGTATCGAACAAGTTTGGAACGCTCCCCACGACGGTTACACACTTGCAGGAACTTCGGAAACTCCGCTTACAATCCCTGTTATGACAACACTTGAACAAACCTCTAAAGATTGGGAATACTTCATCGCAGCAGGCTCGCCCGGAGTTCTTTGTGTAAGCAAAGACAGCGGACTTACCTCGCTTCAAGAAATCGTTGACCAACTTAACGCTGAACCTGAATCGATCTCGATAGCAGGAACATCGGGCGGACTTTGGTTTGCTCTTGCTCAACTCTTCGGCGCATATGGCGACGTTCCGTTCCAATGGGTATCATACGGCGGTTCTGCTGATGCTATCGTTGCAACGCACTCGGGCGAAACCGACACAGTTGTTGCTTCTGCCGGCGAAGTTAAATCATACGTTGAATCTGGCGACCTTATCCCCGTTGCTGTTATGAACACAGAAGCTTGGGAATTCCCCGGTTTTGGCAACGTTGAAGCAGTTACAGACGTTCTTCCGGCTCTTGAAGCATACCTTCCTTTAAGCCAATTCCTCGGATTTAAAGTTCCGGCAGACACAGATCCCGCTATCATTGCAGTTCTTCAAGATGCTTTCGCAAAAACAATGGAAAACCCAGAAGTTATTGCCGCTGCTGAAGAGCAACTCTGCGTAATCTACGGCTTGACAGGCGACGAAGCTCGCACAATGGCTGAAGGAATTGAAAAAAGCTTGTGCTGGATATTGGATGACATGGGTCAAACTACATTTAGCCCAGACGAACGCGGAATTGAAAAACCCTAGTTCTTTAATAGATATTTAATTTGTAGCAATAGTTACCCGGTGTTTGGGAGGGTGAAGTTTATTTACCCTCCTACATCATTGTATTTTTTTAAGTTCATATAACAAAAAGTGACATAATAACTGTCACAAAGGTTCTTTGTTGACCGCATACAAAGAGCAAAGATTAGATGCGGTAGAATGGAGATTTTGATGTGAACAAGTCATCTTTACGCAGAGCAGATCTCGTGTTTAGCTATATTTTAATGGCTATTTCTGTGTATGTCATAATTGAGTCTGTTAACATTTTCTTTAACCCATTCGGTCGTGAATGGGAAAAAATCAAACCCGAAACCATTAAAGATACTATTGAGAAATGGTACGAATCTCCGGCACTTATGCCGTTTTTACTCGGATTTATAATGCTTTTCCTTGCGTTTAGACTTCGCGGAATAGCTCTTAAAGACGGGGCGAAATTTGATTTCATATCCGTAAAAAATCTAAAGACGTTTATATTCTTGAAAGAAACAAGGGTTGCGGCGTTTATAATCGCGGCGTTTAGCCTTTATGTTTTTGTTTTTATCCCTGTTTGCAGAGCATATCTAAACTTTTTTGTAATGTTCCAAGGGTTTCCGTTTCTTATAGCAACATTTTTGTTCTTGGCGTTACAGATGGTTGTATTTAACAAGAAAGATCTCAAAGGCATTCTTATGTCTTTGTTAGTTGCGGCGGTATTCGCAAGCGCTATTACCTATGGTTTTGGCAGTTTGGCGCTTATTCCGCTACCATAAAAAGAGAGGAGAAAAATTGTGGAAAGTATTATAAATCTTGGTCAAGAGTTTCTCGGACTAATGGACCCAATTGTTCTGCTCATTCTTTTAGCATCAACATTATTGGGTGTTATAATCGGAGCGTTGCCCGGCCTTTCGGCTACTATGGGTATAGCGCTTCTAACCGGTCTTACATATCAATTTCCGCTTGAATACACCTTTGCAATCCTAATGGGTGTTTATGTCGGAGCTATCTATGGCGGAAGCATGTCGGCAATTCTTCTTAACATACCGGGTACGGCAAGCGCGGCGGCGACCGCACTTGAAGGATATCCGCTCGCGAAACAAGGCAAGGCAGAAACCGCAATCAAGGTTACTCGCGCGGCTTCTATTGTCGGAACATTTATCGGCGTTTTGGCGCTTGCTCTAATTGCTCCGCCTATGACAACGATAGCGCTTATGTTTAAAAGTCCCGAATACACGATGCTTGCGGTTTTCGGCGTTTTAATTTGTGGTTCGATAGTCACGACCGACATTCCTCTAAAAGGCTGGATAGGCGGCGCTTTGGGACTTATGATAGCTATGATAGGGCTCGACGTTGTTAAAAGTGCGCCGCGTTTTGATTTCGGAGTAACAGAACTTTTGGGCGGAATCTCGATGGTTCCGGCAATGATTGGGTTCTATGCAGTTCCTGAAGTTATCAAGGCGTTTACTAGAATGGGGGAAGACGTCAAAGTTGGAAGAGTCAAAGACGAGGTAAAAGAAAAGATGCCTATTTGGGGCACAGTTTTCAAAAATCTTCGCTTGGTTGTCCAATCTGCTTTAATCGGTCTTGGCGTAGGCTCGCTTCCCGGAGTTGGCGAAGACGTTGCCGCTTGGGTTAGCTATGACGCCGCAAAGAAAACAAGTAAAACTCCCGAAAAATACGGAACAGGTTGTTACGAGGGCGCTATTGCTCCCGAAGTTGCAAACAACTCTGCTATCGGCGGCGCGCTTATCCCAATGTTAACGCTTGCCGTTCCGGGATCTCCCCCTGCGGCGGTTCTCTTGGGTGCACTCATGATACACAATATTCGTCCAGGTCCCATGATCATGACAGACAACCCGACGTTCATAAGCTATATCTCGGCTCTTTTGTTCCTTGCGGTTCTCGCGCTTTGGGTTGCTGGTATGATACTTGCTAAACCAATGACACAGATACTTAAAGTTCCGACACAATATCTAATGCCAATCGTTGGCGCTTTGTCAATTGTTGGGGCATACGCTATAAGCAACAGACCTTTCGATATAATTATTGCGTTGGTGTTTGGAATTATGGGATATTTCCTTGACAAAATGCATTATTCTCCGGCACCGATAGTCTTGGGGCTTATCTTGGGCGGAATGATAGACGAAAATTTCCGTAGATCACTTATCGTTAGCCGTGGTGATCCTATGACATTCTTCTCGTTTAGCGAACATCCAATTTCGCTTTTGTTCTTTGTAATAATCATAATAACGATTTTGAGTCAAGTTATTCCGAGAAAGAAAAAAGCTGTCGTAACAGATGTTTCGGAAGAGACAAAAAGTTAACAATAAAAACGATTAACCAATATATATTGTAAGGTCACGGCTTGCCGTGACCATCAATATCTGTTTTAATTTTTTATTAATATTTAATGTTTTGCAGATATTAAAAGTAAAAATAATTGCAAATTAATTTTAAAAAGCAACTATACCAAAAAAAGGAGTAATTAAAAAATGGCTAAAAAACTTTATACAATAAACACAATTAATAACTTTAACGAGATTATCTTTAATCCGTTTGGCAAACCGTTTGCCGAAGCAAACCCTGATATCGAGGTTTACAATATAATGGATGACAGCCTTTTAAAGTCGACACTTAAAGACAAAGGCGTTTCTCCAAGCACAGCGACACGTATGTTAAATTACGCAAAAGCCGCAGAACAAAGCGGAGCAGACGGCGTTATCGTAACATGTACTTCGGTCAACATGGCTACTAAAGCTATTCGCCCGTTCCTTAGTATTCCAATCCTTAACATCGAAGAGCCTGTTGCAGAAATGGCAGTTAATGCCGGCAAAAAAATCGGCATCTTGGCAACTCTTCCGACAAGCCCCGGAGCAATTGAACGCGTTATGCGCGAAAAAGCGGAAGAAATAGGCAAAGATATCGAAATCGTTGTTAAAGTTGCTGAAGGTGCTTTCGACGTGCTTTCGGCAGGCGACAGAGCAAAACACGACGAGATGGTTTGTTCCGCTTTGTATGATCTTGCAAAAGAAGTTGATTGTATAGCTTTTGCACAGATTTCGATGAGTCTTTTAAAGCACGAAACAGTTGACGTGCCTTTGTTTAAAATTGGACCTTCCGGATTTGAAAAAATTAAAGAGATGATGGATTAATTTTAAAAGGTTATCAACCGATAAAAACTATAATAAGGAGAAACAAATAAATGATAGATGCTAAAAAAGTAAGCGAACTTAAAGCACAAGCTAAAACTCTTCGTCTTACTATTCTTGATATGATATATAAAGCGCAGTCGGGACATCCCGGCGGAAGCCTTTCGGCAAGCGATATAATGACGGCGCTTTATTTCGACGAACTTAACCTTCGTCCTGAACAACCAAACTGGGAAGACAGAGACAGATTTGTCCTATCTAAAGGACATGTTTGCCCAGTTTTGTATGCGTGTCTTGGGCTTCGCGGATATTTTGAAAAAAGTGTTCTTGATACACTTCGTAAAGAGGGAAGTATCCTTCAAGGACATCCCGACATGAAACGTTGTCCGGGAGTTGATATCTCGACAGGAAGCCTTGGACAAGGCATGAGCGTTGCTGTTGGAATGGCACTTGGTGGAAAAAGAGACAAAAAAGATTATCGTGTGTTCACACTTGTCGGAGACGGAGAAAGTAACGAAGGCCAAATTTGGGAGGCGGCGGCAGCGGCTAACAAATATGAGCTTGACAACCTTGTTGTTATAGTAGACAACAACGGTTTACAAAACGACAATACTTGCGAAGTTGTTATGCCGACGCTTGACATTGCGAAAAAATTTGAAGCTTTCGGATTTGAAACGCTTAACATAGACGGTCATGACATGGA
The DNA here is from genome assembly GCA_964369645.1 of uncultured Oscillospiraceae bacterium. Lineage (GTDB taxonomy): Bacteria > Bacillota > Clostridia > Oscillospirales > Ruminococcaceae > CAYJAY01. Next base: position 40,560 of record CAYJFO010000004.1, read on the forward strand.
ACAGATCTTAGAAGCGCTTGAAAAGGTAAGAAATAAAAACGGTAAACCAAAATGCATCGTTTGCAAAACGGTTAAAGGAAAAGGCGTTTCGTTCATGGAAAACGTTGTAATGTGGCACGGTATGGCCCCGAACGACGAACAGTATGCAAAAGCGGTTAACGACATCAAGGAGGGCTTTTAAACATGAGTGAGATGAAAAGCATAGCAACTCGCGACGGTTACGGTGAACAGATTTTAGAACTTGGCAAGAAAAACAAAGATATATATGTTGTTGACTGTGATATCGGAAAATCGTGCAAAACCGTTCCGTTTAGTGAACAACTTCCCGACCAATATGTAAATGTCGGAATAGCGGAACAAAACGCGGCTGGTGTTGCGGCGGGGCTTGCGACGACAGGAAAGATACCGTTTGTTACAACATACGCAGTTTTTGGAAGCATGAGAATGGTTGAACAGATTAGACAAGAAATCTGTTACCCGAAACTTAACGTTAAAATTGCTTGTAGCCACGGCGGACTTACCCCTGCTAACGACGGAGCAAGCCACCAATGTATAGAAGACATGGGAATACTTCGTACTATCCCAAACATGACGGTTTGTATGCCGGCAGACTACAACGCTACTAGAAAACTTGTTGAAGCGGCGGCGGAAAAATATGGTCCTGTATACCTTCGCTTTACACGTGACCCAATCCCCGTTATATATGACGAAAACGAAACGTTTGAACTTGGAAAAGCAAAACAACTTAAAGACGGAAAAGATGTCACGATAATCTCAAACGGCGATGTTTTAATCCTTGCGCTTGACGCGGCTAAAAAACTTGAAGCGAAGGGCAAAAGCGTTCGCGTTCTCGACATGCACACGATTAAACCACTTGATAAAGATGCCGTTTTAAAGGCTATTAATGATACGGGAAGCATTGTAACTGTCGAAGACCATAACATTTTAAATGGCCTTGGTTCTGCTGTTTGTGAAGTTGTAGCGGAACTTGGAAAAGGAAAAGTTCGCAGAATTGGCGTTCAAGACCAATTCGGTGAAAGCGCACCGTACGAAAAACTTTTGGCTAAAAACGGAATTACCGTTGAAGGTATTGTGGACGCTTGTAACGAGATTATATAACTTTTGCCTTACGGGCGGAGCTTTTATAAATACCCCTTGCTTCTCTTTGTTTGTCATTTTGTATAGGTGGTGCAAAAATTGCAGTATTTATATAAGAATATGTATTGTAGACGCTGCCCGATTGGCGTTATAATTTGTTTATACAAGAAAGGAATTAATTTAATATGAAAATAGTAGTTTTAGACGGATATACCGAAAATCCCGGTGACCTTAGCTGGGGCGCATTGGAACAACTCGGAGAGCTTACCGTATATGACAGAACACCGATTAACGACGAAGCCGAGATTATCAAAAGAATTGGCGACGCCGACGCGGTTTACACCAACAAAACCCCGATAAGTGCCGCTACAATCTCGGCGTGCTCGAACCTTAAATTCATCTCGATGCTTGCAACGGGATATAACGTTGTTGACGTTAAAGCGGCGGCGGAAAAGAACATTCCCGTGTGCAACATTCCGACATACGGAACGGCGGCGGTTGGACAGTTCGCTATTGCTTTGCTTCTCGAAATCTGCCATCACATCGGACACCACGACAAAGCAGTTCACGATGGACGTTGGGAAAACTGTGCCGATTGGTGTTTTTGGGATTATCCGCTTATCGAACTTGCGGACAAGACTATCGGCGTTATTGGGTTTGGGCGCATAGGCCAATCGACCGGAGCTATTGCAAAAGCCATGGGCATGAACGTTTTGGCATACGACAGCTATCCGAACGACAGCGGAAAGGCTATTGCCGAATATGTCGACCTTGACACACTTCTTGCAAAATCCGACGTTGTCGCGCTTCATTGTCCGCTTTTCCCCGAAACAGAGGGTATTGTGTGCAAAGCTAACATCGACAAGATGAAGGACGGCGTAATTATATTAAACAACAGTCGTGGGCCGCTTATAGTAGAACAAGACCTTGCCGACGCGTTAAACAGCGGAAAAGTATACGCAGCAGGACTTGATGTCGTTTCAAGCGAGCCGATTAAAGGAGACAACCCGCTACTTAAAGCGAAAAACTGCATAATAACTCCGCACATAAGCTGGGCTCCAATCGAAAGCCGTTCAAGGCTAATGGACATAGCGGTTGAAAATCTCCGTAGTTTCAAAGATGGAAAAACAATCAACGCAGTTAACATGTAACTAAACAGTATAGCTCTGTAGGGGTTATATAACTAAAAAAAGAAGCTTACCGGCATATTTTGCCG
>CAYJFO010000005.1:0-36416 GCA_964369645.1 uncultured Oscillospiraceae bacterium
CATAAAAAATTTCTCCGCGTTTGATGTTTGACATAATCCTCACCTGTTAATAATTGGTTTGTGAGAATAGTATTGTCTTGTTTTTAAAACTTTAATCAATTTGGAAAAGAAATTTTTATTGAAAATTTCTCCGCGTTTGATGTTTGACATAATCCTCACCTGTTAATAATTGGTTTGTGAGAATAGTATTGTCTTGTTTTTAAAACTTTAATCAATTTGGAAAAGAAATTTTTATTGAAAATTTCTCCGCGTTTGATGTTTGACATAATCCTCACCTGTTAATAATTGGTTTGTGAGAATAGTATTGTCTTGTTTTTAAAACTTTAATCAATTTGGAAAAGAAATTTTTATTGAAAATTTCTCCGCGTTTGATGTTTGACATAATCCTCACCTGTTAATAATTGGTTTGTGAGAATAGTATTGTCTTGTTTTTAAAACTTTAATCAATTTGGAAAAGAAATTTTTTAAAAAATTTTTCGTTTCACCCATTAAAAAAACTATCTAATATAAAACGCGCTTGTAAGCAACATATATTCGCCGTCCACAAGATTAAACGTTGCGGACATTGTATAATGTTCATGTCGAAGATTTGTTACCCAAACGTCAAACTCATACAACGTGTACCTCGCGTCTTTTGAAAGCAACTCAAGCTCCATTGGTTGGGTTGGGTACGCTTGTTTCATCAATTCATAGCTTATCAAAACGTCTGAACCATAAAGCTTTGCACATTGCTCCGCGCCGTATGCCTCGACCATGACAATCTTGGCGTCGTCCGCCCAGATGTTTCCGTCAACGTGGTGTTCGCCTTCTATTACATTTGCGTCAAAGTCGTCAAACATCCCGTCGTAGTTCTCGAAATAGTATATAAACGGATATTCCGTGTCCTCGGTAGCATAATCGACCGTTGCCGACGACGTTATATATTTTGACACTCCGCCATCACCCACAAGTTGTTTAAGCTCGGCGTTTGTTTCACGTATAAGCGAAAACGCTTCGAGAGGGATGTCAAATCCGGCAGCTTGTGTGTAGTCGACAGTTGTGCAACCCGAAACAACGACCAACACGGTAGCGATTACAAAAAATTTAACGATTAATTTTTTCAAAATAAACTTTCCTTTCACACAAAAACTTCGCCTTGAGTAGAATTATTATCATAATAATTCTACATTACATTTATTAAAAAGTCTATAATATAGAATGTCGGTTTTATAAAATTGTTGAAATTAAAAAATAAAAACATCGTTAATAGATACAACATATATATAAATACTATTTAATACGCAATTTTTAATAAAACACGCGTTATTTTTTTTAAACACGCATTATTGTGCGGTATTTAGGCGGTTTTGGTTTGTTACGGCAAAGATGTTTACGCCATGTATTAAATTAAGTTGTTCATCTTTATGTATAAAGATTTTTTTGTTAAGTAAAAATGGTTACAATTTAATAAAGATTTCTTTACAAAATTTTAATATTGACCTGATGTGACGTAATAATTTTTTAACAACTGTTGTGATATAATATCTACGTTACACTAATGGGGAGGAACCAAATGAGAAAAGTTATTGTCTATATAGCTACAAGTCTCGACGGATACATAGCGGATGTAAACGGCGGTGTGGGTTGGCTTACGGGCGACGGAAGCGAAAGCGAAAACGTCGGAAGCTACCCTGAGTTTATAAAATCGGTCGATACCGTTATATTAGGACACAAAACTTATCATCAAATTGTAACAGAGCTTTCGCCCGAGGTTTGGGTATACGCCGACATGACAAGTTACGTAATGACACACAAAAAACTTGACGACAAACAAGGCATCTTTTTCACCGACATCGATCTTAAACAGCTTATAAAAAAGCTTAAATCCGAAGGCGGTAAGGATATTTGGATCTGTGGTGGGGCGTCTTTGGTCAATGCTTGTGTCGAACAAGATCTTGCCGACGAATACACAATATCTATAATCCCTACAATATTGGGGGGCGGTACAAGGTTGTTTGGTGATCACAAAATCGAAAAACCTTTAAAGCTTAAATCGTCTGTAACGTACAACGGCATAGTTGAATCAACCTATGTCAAACGAGACTAGACAATTTAATAAATAAAAAACAAGTAGGTTTTCGCTAAGCCTACTTGTTTTTTTTGTAAAAAAATTTTTAAAATATCCTTTTTTACCCTTTAACCTCGCCCGACATAGGCGGAGCGGATTGTTCAAGCCCCGTAAAGATGTCGGAAATCTCCCCCGCTAACGTTTGATCGATTGTATATTTTCCGTCCCCTACCATGACGATGTTAAGCTGTGGAATTACATACATGTCTGTCGATGTTCCGTCCGAAAGCTTTGCTTTTAAAAGAAATGATTTTCCGTCGCTTTGGGCAGACGCTATGTTTTGATAATCGGCGTCTTGAAGCTGTGCCGGTTGCGACAACGCTATCTTGTCGAGAAGATCTTTTGCCGTAGCCGCGTCAAGACTTTTAAGCGAATTTATCCCCATGTGGTCATAGATATCTATCTGTTCGACGTTGTTTGAAAAATCCGCCGCCGTAAAATAGTTCGCAAGGTCAAGGTTAGAGTCGTCGGAATTTGCAACGCTTTGGTAGATAGAAAGCTTGTCCCCTTGTTCAACGATAATTCGGTATGTGTTGTCATATCCGTCTATCGCATAAAGTTTTGCGCCTTTGTCAAGGTTTGAATAGAGGTTTTCGGTATACTGGTCCTCGGTCCATTCGTTTGCGGATTTTGTAAGTTCACCCAACATATCGCCTTTGACAAAATTCGATGCGTTTTCCTCGGTCACGTCCGAGTGGTACGCAAAACGCAAACCGTCAAGGTTAAAGAAGTTTCTAACCGTTCCCATACTTGAGGCGGGCGGTGTTGGCTGTTCGGTCGGCTGTTCCTCTATAACGGTATCTTGATCGATTTCAAGCTCGGGAACCGGTTCCGGCTCGCTCATAAACAAGCTACAGCCTGTAAACATCGCCATAGCGACGACTATCGTAAGAATGAGTTTAATTTTTGTCATTTTAATATTAATTCCTTTCAGTTTTAACCGTTACAACCTATCTGTTGCAACACGTCTGATACAACATATATAACCGAATTTTTTAAGATTGGTTAGGGACATTTGTTTTTGGGTTCGCCTTATATTTTATTGTTAACTAAAAAAACAAAAATATTATTAAATTTAAAATAAATCTTTGCCTAAAGTGTTTTATATGTCTTTCATTAAGTTATTATTTATAGACAACGTTACATAGGTATGTTAAGATATAAATAAGTATATATTTATTACAATTATAAAATAATTTAAAGCGAGGGATTAGTTATGAAAAAGTTAAATATCTCAATTATGGCTACCGGCATGATAGCCGAGTTAATGGCGCAAACTCTTGTTAAGATGGACGAGGTAAACTGTCGCGCTATCGGCTCACGAGACGAGAAAAAAGCGCAAGAGTTTGCAAAGAAATATGGCTTTGAAACGTCGTTTGGTTCATATCAACAACTAGTAGACGACAGCGAAACAGACGCAATTTACATAGCAACTCCCCACAACTACCATTATGAAAACGCCCTTTTGTGTTTAAACGCTGGAAAACATGTGCTTTGTGAAAAATCGTTCACGGTAAACGCAAAACAAGCAAAAGAACTTTTTGACCTTGCAAAAAGCAAAAATCTTTTTATAATGGAAGCGGTTTGGACAAGGTTTATGCCATCAATTAAAAAGATTCGCGAAATTATCGACAGCGGACAACTTGGAAAACCACAATATCTTACCATTAGTTTTACCCAACAAATAAGCCACATCAAAAGGTTAACCGACAAAAATCTTGCGGGCGGAGCGCTTCTCGACCTTGGGATATATCCGATAACGTTAGCTTCGGCGCTTTTGGGCTCCGACTTTGAATGTGTTGGAAGTTCCGCAAAACTTGTTGACGGCGTCGATTTCCAAAGCTGTTATCTTATGAAATACCCCGACGGTAAACACGCTATACTAAACAGTTGTTTAAGCGGAATGGACAACAACCAAGCTTCTGTTTGTTGTGAAAACGGATATATCGAGATTGAAAAGTTTTGGCAACCCGAAACGTTCACAGTACACAGCAAAAAACAAGGTGAAGCCATAACTTCAAAGCGTTACGATATGCCGTTTGATATCTCGGGATATGAATACGAAGTTCGCGCCATGGTAGCCGCGATTAACGACGGAAAAACCGAATGTGAAGAGATGACACACGCCGAGACGTTAAGAATTATGAACCTTATGGACGGCATGAGAAAAGATTGGGGATTGGTATATCCTTTTGAATAACAACAAAGAGCAAGTCGGAGTTTGTTATATATTTGGCGCGCTTGAAACTAGTGTTAAGATACAAAAAACAAAAAACGACATAGTAATTGCGGCGGACGGCGGATATAACGTTGCGAACAGCAACGGAATATCCCCCGACATTATCTTGGGCGATTTCGACTCGCTCGGGTTTGTTCCAACGTCGGAAAACACCGAGGTTTTCCCCGTCAAAAAAAACGACACAGACGTTATGTTGGCGGTCAAAAAAGGATTTGAAAAAGGATTTAAGCTTTTTAAAATCTTTGGCGCGGTTGGCGGACGGACAGACCACACCATCGCAAACATCCAAACGCTTTGCTATATAGCAAAACACGGTGGCCGCGGGTTTCTTATAAACGAAGACGAGACGTTAACCGTTATAAAAGACGACGAATTTTTGCTTGATAACGATGAATTCAAAGCCGGCAAAACCGGTAAAACCGTATCGGTGTTTGCGGTTTGCGGAGAGGCAAAAGGCGTTGACCTTGAAGGGCTTGAATACGTCGTCCAAAACCACACCCTTTCTCCACAGTTTCCGTTGGGCATAAGCAACATATCGACGAAAAAAAACGCAAAGATAACGGTTAAAGACGGGTATCTTTTGATAGTTTTGTCCCCTGTTGAACAAAAGAAGTGACGTTTTTAAGTTAGGAGAGAAATTTGGAGATACGTTCCGAGATATTACAAAACAACCTAGAATTTTTCTACAATAAAAACCATAGCTTTTTTAGCGACAGCACGTTGCTCTCTCGCTTTGCGCCGATTAAAAAAAACAGCGTAATGTTGGAACTTTGTAGCGGTTGTGGATATATCGCGTTTGAAATTGCGGACAAGGGTCTTTGTAAACAGATAACAACGGTCGAAATAATGCCTGAAGCGGTCGAGCTTCAAAACAAGACAATCGCCCACAACGCTCTTGAAAACTTTACCGCAATTAACTGTGACTTAAAAGATTACAACGCAAAATATAAGGTGGATTGCGTTGTTTGCAATCCACCTTACTTTAAAATGGGCAGCGGCTTTTGTTCCCCAAAAGAGATAAAAGCCGCCGCGCGACATGAGGTTATGTGTAACTTTGACGACGTCGTTTCGGCGGCAAAAAGAAACCTTAAAACGGGCGGAAGTTTCACATTTTCGATGGTTCCGACAAGGTTAAACGATGTGTTTGAAACGTTGCATAAAAACCGTATGCGCATAAAACGACTTGGATTTTGTCGCCACAAACCGCTTGAAGCTCCGTGGCTCATGCTTGTTGACGCGCGCTACGAACGCAACTGTGAAACAGAGATTTTAGAGGATATATTTTTCTAAACTTGTTCACTTGGTTTTGCAAACTTAAAACAATATTCCGCGTGGTCGTTCATGATTCCGACCGCCTCGAGATATGAAAAACATGTTACCGAACCCATAAATTTAAAACCGCGTTTTTTAAGGTCTTTTGAAACGGTGTCCGAAAGGGCGTTTTTTGTGGTTACTCCGTCAAACGGATGATACACAACTTTGTGGTCAGTAAACTCCCAAAGGTAGTTTGAGAAACTGCCTTTTTCTTTTACAACATTTAGATATGCCTTGGCGTTTTGTATCGTAGCGACTATCTTCGCCCTGTTTCGGACGATATCGGGATTGTTCGCAAGTTGTTCTATCTTTTGTTCGTCATACTGTGCTATCTTTTCGGCGTCAAAGTTATCAAAAGCTTTTCGAAAAGCTTCGCGTTTTTTAAGTATCAACAACCACGACAAACCACAATGGAAACTTTCGAGAATAAACATTTCGAAAAGATGTTTATCGTCTTTCGACGCTTCGCCCCATTCGTTGTCGTGATACTGTTGGTATATTTCGGATTTTTCGAGATTTGGCCAATTACATCGTTGCATAATATAAATTTATAAAATACACAGGTCATTTAGTAGCTTTAATTATGCTCTAAACGACCTCATATTTTTCTCCGTTAAAAAATTAATAGGCAAGTACAAAACGCAGTTGTAAAGAGTGTCAAAAAACATTGAATAGAAAATCAATTAAAACTAAGTTTTTTATTTGCCCTCTCAGTCAATCCGAGATTGGTGGCTCTCCCTTTGGGAGAGCTGTCACGAAGTGACTGAGAGGGTTTTTCAATGTTTTATGTTTTACGAGGTACTAGTCGCTTTAGCGACACCTTAACTATTAACTATCAAATAGCTCCACGTGTTTTGCGAGTTATTCGGTAGTAGTTACTTCAAGTTGTGGCGTTCTTATCGAATATAAATAATAGTTTCCGCGGTCTTGAACAAAAACATATTCCATATATTTTGAGACGTTTGAGCCGGACGAACCATAGGACCCTTCTCCGTCCGAAAGATATGCAACGGTCAAAATCCTTGAGTTGGATGCACGCGTAATCTTGTCTACTCGCGCTGTGAACCCACCCGCAAGACTGGTTATAGGAATGTAGTAGACCCCTTCCGCCTCGCTGTATTCAAACGTTACGCCAACGTCGGTGAACGTCTTGTGTTCGATGAAATACGTCGGCCCGTAAAGGCTTGCTATTTGCCGGTCGACATTTATAACCGGAAGCATCGAAAGCCCTGTTTCTTCGTCCGCCGCAATATTTTCAATTCCAACTTCAAAAAACGCCGACCATATCGCGGCTTGAAGCAACGTGTCTTGGTTTGCCCTGTCTATGCTTGTAAACGGCGCAGGGTCTAGCGAAACAAGCGACGATATAAGTTCTTGGTATTCAAGTCTTTCGTCGGTGTCGTCAAGCAAAATCGCAAACCCGTCTACGACAAGCGTCCCAAGGTATATAACCCCGAGAACGATAAACAAAGACAAGGTATATCCAATTGCTTTTCGTTTTATTCTTTTTCGAGTTTTAGCTCGTTGTTCGTTTGTGGTTCTAGCTCTTGCCATGAAATCTTTCCTTTCGTGGGTTTGGTTTAAACTCTTATCTGTCCGTTACCCGTTATATAAAACTTTGTGGTTGTAAGCGCCGAAAGCCCCATAGGCCCTCTTGCGTGGAGCTTGCCTGTCGAGATACCTATCTCGGCCGAAAGCCCAAACTCTCCGCCGTCGGTAAACCTTGTCGAAGCATTGAGATAGACGGCAGCAGCATCGACGTTGTCCAGAAAATATTCGCTCGATTTTATACATTTAGTTATAATTGCTTCGCTGTGCTTTGTTCCGTATGTGTTTATGTGGCATACGGCATGATAAACATCGTCAACAATTTTTACGCCCAAAACATAGTCGTTAAATTCGGTATACCAATCTTGTTCAGTCGCAAGCCTTGAATTTTTTATAATATCGGCTGATTTTTCACAACAGTAAAACCCACAATCTTTTCCGAGTTTTTCGACGACGAGGGGTAAAAACTGCCTTGCTATTGTTTGCGAAACTAAAAGTTTTTCGGCAGAGTTACAAACCGATGGCCGCGACATCTTGGCGTTTTGAACTATCGCTAGCGCCATGTCAAAATCTGCTTTTTCGTCGACATATATATGACAATTGCCGGCGCCCGTTTCGATAACAGGAACTTTTGAATTTTTGACTACCGCGTCGATAAGGCCTTTGCTTCCGCGCGGAATTAAAACATCCGCAATTCCGACAAGACCCATAAGTTCGGCCGCACTTTCGCGTGTGGTGTCGGTCACGAGCATCGCAATATCGGTTGAAACATGGCAGTTTTCAAGCGCGTTTTTCACAGTTTCGATTAGTTTTATGTTCGAGTTAATGGCTTCTTTTCCGCCCCTTAAAATGCAAGCGTTACCCGATTTGATAGCAAGCGCCGCCGCATCAATCGTGACGTTGGGGCGCGATTCGTATATCATAGCGACAAGCCCCAGCGGAACCCTTTTTTCAAGAATCTTGAGTCCGTTCGGGCGCGTGCTTCCCGAAACAACCTCGCCTATCGGGTCGCTTGCAAGGCAAAGTTGCTCAACCGCTTTTGCAAGATCATCTATGCGTTTTTCGGTCAGCGTAAGACGATCTATCATCGTTTCGGATATCGAAAGGCCTTTTGCGTTTTGAACATCTATTTCATTTGCTTTTAATATATCGGCACAATTTTTGCGAAGTTGTTGTGCAATCTCAAGCAGAATGTTGTTTTTTTGTTCGCCTGAAAGTTTCGCCGCAACGTTTTTAACTTCACTTGCCCTAACGGCTTGTTGTGTAACGGTCATATGGTTTAACCTTTCTATTAAACTAATTTGTTCGTTGCAAACCACAACAAACTATCCTTCGCTACTCTCGAGATAAGCCTTTTGTTCTGCCGAAAGGCTGTCTATTCCAAGACCCATAGCGTTTGCTTTCATCCAAGCTATCTCAACATCTATCTCTTTTGGAACATTGATAACACCTTTTGAAAGTTTACCCTCGTTTTGCACAAGATAAACGGCGGAAAGCGCTTGAAGCGCAAAACTTAGATCCATTATCTCGGCTGGGTGTCCGTTGCCGGCAACGATGTTAACAAGTCGCCCGTCTGCCATAGCGTTTATAATATTGCCGTTTTTAAGCGTGTAACCTTCGATAAAATGTTTGCGTTCAACAACGCTTGTCGATAGTGCGCGAAGATCGTCTTTGTTAAACTCAACGTCGAAATGTCCGGCGTTTGCAACTAAAACGTTGTTTTTCATCTTTTCGTAATGACGTTTGACAATAACATCTTTACAACCCGTAACCGTAACAAAGATGTCGCCAATTGCCGCGGCATCGTCCATCTTCATGACTTCATAACCCTCCATAGCCGCTTCAAGCGCGCGGACAGGGTCTATCTCGGTCACGATAACGCGAGCGCCAAGGCCTTTTGCGCGAAGGGCAATTCCGCTTCCGCAAAAACCAAACCCGGCAACCACCACGACTTTACTCGCGATAATGTTGTTTGTCGCGTACATAATTCCGTCCCAAGTCGATTGTCCCGTTCCGTGACGATTGTCAAAAAGATGTTTACAATCGGCGTCGTTAACCGCTATCATCGGGAAATCAAGTTTGTTTTCTGCCGCCCTTGCGTGTAACCTGTGGATTCCGGTTGTCGTTTCTTCCGCTCCGCCGATAACATTAGCCGCAAAATCTTTGCATTCGCCGTGGAGAAGGTTGACAAGGTCGCCGCCGTCGTCGATTACTATGTCCGGTTTAATGGCAAGCGTCTTTTTAAGATGGTCGACATATTCCTCGTCGGTTGCGGCGTGCCAAGCGTTTATCTCGATTCCAAGCTTGTCAAGTCCGGCGCAAACGTCGTCTTTTGTTGAAAGGACGTTGGAACCGGTTGCAACCACTTCTGCCCCTGCCGAACGAAGAACCAAAGCGAGATATGCGGTTTTCGCCTCGAGATGGATAGAAAGCGAGATCTTTTTGCCTTTTAACGGTTGTTCTTTAATAAACTTTTGTTCAAGAGCCGAAAGAACCGGCATAAAATCTTTAACCCACTCTATCTTTCTTATACCTTCGTCCGCTAGCGATTTGTCGCGTATAATGCTCATTTTAAAAATTCTCCTATAGTTTTTTTATAATCTTTACATTGTGATAAAGCTAATATGAATAATCTGTAGGGGCGGATATCATCCGCCCGTTCCAATATAAACTTGAATGTGCAAAAAGTCCATAGGCCAATCGCTCTGGTTCCGTCTTTGCCGTTAAGATACTACAACAGTAAAAAATGCAATTGAAGCAACTAATAGCGGGCGGATAGTATCCGCCCCTACGTCCAGCATTTATGGCGTGGTTTGGGTGATGAGTGCGGCAAGAGCAGAGCCCTTGCCCTACGGTTTGTTTGTTGCGGTTTGGCTTGGCGACGACAAGGACGCCATCCCCTACGTTCCATCATTTTATGGAAAGGTCAAAAACCAAAAATCTTATTCAAATATCGCCACGAAGTGGCGCTCCAACACTATCAACTATCAACTATCAACTATCAACTATCAACTATCAACTATCAACTATCAACTATTAATTATCAACTAACGACTAACGATTGACAAACTTCTCCGCCATAAGCACAAGCGTTTGCGTTTTTCCGTCGTGTATCTCGCCCGACATAACCATCTTAACCGCCGTTTCAAGCGGAATCTTTTTAACCGACAAAAATTCGTCTTGGTCGAGTTGTTGTTGTCCAAAACTTAGGTCGGTAGCTATATATAAGTAAAGCTTTTCGGAACAAAACCCCGGCGTAGGATACGAAACCGAAACGCGCGTTAGATTTTTTGCTATACATCCCGTTTCCTCGCGAAGTTCTCGCGCGGCGGCGGGGTCGGGCATCTCGTTCCATTCAAGTTTTCCGGCAGGAAGTTCAAGCACCTTTTCGCCATGGGGATAACGAAACTGTTCGACAAAAAACAGGTTGTTTTGGTCGTCAAGCGCCGCAACGCAAACTCCGCCCGGATGCAAAACTACTTCGCGCTTTGCTGTTTTACCGTCCGGCAACGTAACGGTGTCTACGTTAACCGTTATTATCTTTCCTTTGTATATCTCATCTCCCGAGATCTTTTTCTCAATTAGCTCCATTAACTCTCACCCTTTAAAATAATTTCTTTGGTTTGTCGCGCTATCATAATCTCTTCGTTTGTCGGAATTACGTAAGCGGAAACCTTTGAACTGTCTTTTGAAAAACGTCCCCCGTCCTTTCCGTTTGCTTGCTTGTTAAGTTCGTCGTCTATCTCGATACCGATAAACGAAAGATTTTTCAACGCCTCATATCTTAGATAGGAAAACTTCTCGCCAATTCCGCCGGTAAAGATAACGCTGTCAACCCCGCCCATTGCGGCGGCGTATGAGCCGATTAACTTTGTTAATTGATAAGACATTATGTCAACCGCAAGTCGAGCGCGCGGGTTAGTGTCGATTGCGTCCTCGACATCGCGACAGTCGGACGAGATGCCCGAAACGCCGAGAAGACCCGATTTTTTGTTTAATATATCGGTTACTTGCTCCGCCGTTATACCCTCTTTTTTCGCTATAAAGCTTACGATTGCGGGGTCGACACTTCCGCTTCTTGTTCCCATTATAATTCCGTCGACAGGGGTAAAGCCCATAGAGTTGTCGAGGCTTTTTCCGTCCATAATAGCACAAACCGAGCTTCCTCCGCCAAGATGACAAGTAACAAGTTTAGAACCATTTTTTTCTTTTTTTGTTATGTCAAAATATCTCTTGCTTACATATTCATGGCTTATGCTGTGGAACCCGAATTTCCTGATTCCATATTTTTCATAGTATTCATATGGTATCCCGTAGATATATGCTTTTTCGGGAATTGTATGGTGGAACGAGTTGTCAAACACGACACACATTGGGAAGTTTTCGCCGAAAACTTCTTGCGAAGCTTTAAGCGCCGCTACTTGCATAGGGACGTGGAGCGGAGCGAACTCGCTGTGGTCGAGAAGAATTTCTATATTTTGTTTTGTCGCAAGTTTGCCATAGTTCCAATCTATCGGCCCAAAACTTACCCTGTGTCCAACCGCCGAAATCTCTTCTACACTATCGATGACTTTATGTTGTCCCGTAGTCAAAAGTTTAACGATAGCGGCAAACGCTTCGTTGTTGTTTTTAAGTTTTATATCTATAGTTTCGGGCGGGTTTTCGCGCGCAGTGTGTTTTATAAAACTTGCTCCGCCAATTCGTTCGGCGCCCCCTTTAGCAAGCACCTTTTCGTCTGTCATGTCGACAAGTTGATATTTTGCGCTTGTGCTTCCTGCGTTGATAACTAAAATTAGCATAATAAAAAACCTTTTTGATAAATTTTGTGTTTAATCAATACTCTTTAATTTTACATTATTTATTCCCTCTTTACAAATCTTTTTTTGTTGTGGGTGTGGATAAAGGTGTTGATTTACTTTTTTTCCATCTACTTTGTTGTTTAACTATAGTTAGTGGTTTATTTGTATTTATAAAAGCTGTTTAGAGCGGTTTCTAATTTTAACCGTCAACATAAATTTCAAGGTGAATTTTAACAAAACACTAAATTGTAACCTTTATATTTAGCTTTTTTCATTGTATTTTTAATTTAAATTATATATAATTACTATATATAATGAAAAATGTATAATTGAAAATTAACTCAAGTGAGGTTTAACCGTGAAAAGGACAGTATCAATATTATCTATTATAATGCTTTTGTTGTTGGCGATGCCGTCGGTTTTGGCGGTCGACTATGCCGTTGATGTCACGGTTTCGCAAGGTATCGGCGGAACAGCGACAGCCAAGGCTATCGACCCAACAAGCGGAGTGGTTCTTGGCGAGGGAAGCAGCTTTTCCTTTTCAACCGAGATGCCGTACAACCTAACAGTTACCGCGACACCAAGCGCAAACTATAAACTCCAATCTATTAAAAGAGACGGCATATCGCTTGCCGTTTCGGACAATATGATCGTTTTAGAGGGCAGAACCACAAGCGAAAACCTTATCGTTTCGTTTGAACCCGATATAAAAACCTATTCCGTAACGGTTGACGTTGTCGAGACTAGAGGATCTGTTGCGGTAAGCCCCAAAACAACCGACATATCGGTCGGCGAGAAGATAGACGTTGTCGCGACGCCGATAGACGACACATATAAATTTCTTTACTGGGAGATATCACCTGACAGCGTTGTAGTCTCGTCCAACAACAGCGCTAACGCGTCGTTTAATATGCCTCCTTCCGACGTTACGGTTTCGGCTTTTTTCGGAAAGATAGTAGACGTTTCGTTTGAAGAACCAGACGGCGGAACGATACTTACAAAAGGGTTAACTATTGTCGAGGGCGAATCGATCTATATCGAAGCAAAAGAACTTGACGGATACACGTTTACGGGTTGGACGGCGACAAGCGGAACGTTTGACGACCCCGCCGACCTAACAACAAACTTTACTGCAAGCGATACCGACACGACGCTAACCGCAAACTTTGAAGAGGACGAGCCTGTCCAAGAAGAGGAAGAAGAAGAGGAGGAGGAGGAAGAACCAGAACCTACTCCAGAACCAACCCCAAAACCAACCGAAACTCCAAAAGAGAACGAACCTTCGAACGACACAACAACTGAGAATGTAGGCGGATTGTTTAACGTCCAAACAACAGTGGATGAAGGCGGAAGGGTTTCCGCAAGCCTTACAACGGTAGCGTCGGGCGCGGAGATATCGGTCAGAGCTATGCCGGACGAAGGATATGTTTTTGACCATTGGAGCGCCGACGCCGGAGAGTTTGAGAACGTCGAAGCAGAGTTCACCTCATTTAAAATGCCGTCGGCCGACGTTGTTATCGAGGCCCACTTTAAACGCGAAGCGGGCGGAATTTTATCAACCGTTTTGTTGATAATCGGTGGAATTATCGTCGCGATTGTTGGCGTGGTTTTGGTACAGTATTTCCGTCTAAAAAGCAAAGGTCAAATGAACCACGGAGGTTTCTCCGGGATTTTATATTCAGCTAGCACAATTATAAACAAGATTAAACGAATGACGAAAAAAAATCCGACAGCAAAAGCGGATGAAAAACCAAAGCAAAATCAACCGCCAAGGCAACAAAATGGCGAGGGAAACAAAAAATCATCAGGCAAATCAACCGACAAATCATCGTCGGGATCGATAAACCGCCACAGCAACCAACCCCACCCGAACGCTCCACGTCCGCAACAAGGACCTAAAGGAAACGGAAGCGCACCAAACATGGCCGGACGTCCGCCACAACAAAACATGCAAAACCCAAAAGGCAAAAAACCGCCGTCCAACTATGTTGGACAACGACCGCCCCAACCAAAGCCCAACAGTGTTCAAGGACAAGGCGGATATAACGGCGTCCCAAATAGATCTCCTAAACCATATCCCGACCAAACACAGGATTTTTACAACTATCAAGGCTATGATAATTCATACGGCAACGATATGTATGGCGAACCTATGTCGGGACACGACGAACCAACGATAGCGTATTCCCCCGAAGATCTACAACAACAAATGCAGCAACAACAAAACCAACAGCAAAACAACGCTAATCCATATCAAAACGGCGACGGCCAGTTTGTAAGCGACGAAGAACTTCTTTCGCGCGACGTTTCGATCGACCCGTTTTACGGAAACAAAGACCGAAATTTCTTTGATTTCTAAAAAATAAACATATTTCATATGTTTTATCTGCGTTGTCTTTAATAAAAAGGCTAAAACAAAACGGTCGGCTACCTCGCTTTTACGGCGAGTTTGCCGACCGTTTTAAATTTAATTGTTTAATAAACCTTATTCCCTTTTGCGTAAACCGCCGAAATATTTCGCTCTCCCGAAAACAACATCATTCGTTGTATACGTTGTTCATAGTCGATGTCGTCGCTTTGCAAAAGTTCACTATCGTCTATAACGACTGCGTCAAAAGCGTTGCCGACACAAAAACCAGGTTGTTCACCAAAGAATTTTTGCCCCTCGCTTGTCGCTAGATAAAGCGCTGTTTTGTAATCTATGCTGTTTTCTCCAAAAAGTGCTCCGCGAAGTTTTGAAACTTTAACGGCAAGCGATGCCGCGTCGAGCACCGAAAGCGACGTTCCGGCCGCTATGTCGGAACCTAACGCAACGCTAATTCCGCGCGAAAGCATGTCGGCGACGGGGGCTATTCCGCTTGTTATGTTTGCGTTGCTTTCGGGGCAATGGGCCACCAAAACACCGAACTCTTTAAGCATTTCAAGTTCGTTTTCGCTACACGAAACACAATGCGCCATAATGGCGGGCACATTGTTTGAAACCAAACCATATATCTTGTATACATCAAGATAACACGTCGCGTTTGGTTCTAACTTTTTAACCCATTCAATCTCGCTTAGGTTTTCCGATAGATGCGATTGGACGGGCAAGCCATATCTTTGCGCTAGTTCGCCGAGTTTTCCCATAAGTTTCCCCGAACAAGACGGAACAAACCGCGGCGTTATAATCGGTTTAACGTTTGTATATTTTTTCGAAATTTCGATAAATTTAACCGTATCTTCAAAAGAACTCTCGCATGTTTCGCAAAGGTTTTCGGGCGAGTTTCTGTCCATGTTAACCTTGCCGACATATGCTGAGATCCCGCTTTGTTCCAAAAGTTCCATCAAAACTTCGGTGGATTTTAAATGGATAGAACCGAATATACAAGCCTTTGTCGTGCCGTTTTTCAAAAGATCTTTTATCAACTTCGGATAGATTTCTTTTGCATAATTTTTGTCGCTATATTTCATTTCCTCGGGAAAGGTATATTTCTCTAACCACGGAAGAAGCGGAAGGTCGAGACCAAACCCACGGTTTGCATATTGCGGAGCGTGGAGATGCATGTCACAAAGCCCGGGTATGACAAGGGCGCTTTCGAAATCTTTCGTCAATTCCCCGTCTAGCGGAGTTTGCGAAATCTCTTTAACAACACCGTTTTCAACCTTAATAAATGCGTTTTTCCGCACACGCAGCTCAGAGATTGTGGGACAATCGATAAAATTCCCTTTAAAAATGCCGTTCACTTTTTTTAAACCCCTTTTATTGATAGTTGATAATTAATGTGTGCCACTTCGTGGCAAAATTCGAATATATAATTTTATAGCTATAGCATTTTTACAAAATATCGGTTCTCGGCATACTTGGTAGCCATTAGCCTTTTAATTTTTTAAATTAAGAAAGCAACCTTGATATCACATATAACAAACTAAATCAAAAAAATCACACTAATAATATAAACTTTTGCTTGATAAGTTTATATTATCACTTTATAATAAGAGAATACAAGTATTTATTAAAAGATTTGTTTAAAATCGATATTTTTAACTGCTCAAACTAACGTTACAGCTTTTATGAATTCTTTAAAACTCGAGTGGCAAATTATATCGTTAGTAAAATTAAATCAACATTACTAGCGGAGGATTATGGTGAACAACAACAATAACAATGGTAATGATAGCAAATATTTAAGCTACGGCATATCGTACGGTATAATTTTCGGAACGGCTATCGCGGTTTTGATATCGTTGTTTTTTGATATCGAAATGGCATATACTCTTATGTTTGGCCCCGGTTTCGGAATGCTTATCGGGCTTGTCATCGGAATGCTTGTCGACCAAGACAACAAAACAAAAGAAGCAAAAGATGACGTTGGCGATAAATAAAGAGATTAATTAAATTAAGATAAAAAATTGGAGGGCAGATATTTTGAGTGAGAAAAATTTTCGTTCGGTCGGAAAAAGTTTCAAACGCATAGACGGCGTCGAAAAGATAACCGGCAGAGCAATGTTTACCGACGACTATCTCTTGAACGATACGTTAATCGCAAAGATAGTCCATTCCGAAATTGCAAACGGAGTCGTAAAAAACATAGACATCGAAGAGGCGCTAAAGATACCGGGCGTCGAAAAGATTGTTACTTGTTTTGACGTGCCAAAAACCAAGTTCCCAACCGCAGGCCACCCGTGGAGCACCGACCCGTCCCATCAAGACATTGCGGACAACAATCTTTTGACCTCGCGCGTTAGGTTCTATGGCGACAACGTCGCAGCAGTCATTGCAACAGACAGCGTAGCGTGCGACAGAGCTATTCGCGCGATTAAAATTGAATATGAAGAATATACCCCTTTAATAACTCCAAGCGCAGCAATGGCCGCTAAAGATATTCCCCCAATCCACGAAGATTTTAAAGACAACATCTTGGCGGCAACCTCCTATGAGTTTGGCGATTTTAACGAAGCGATTAAAGAACCGGGGCTTATAAAATTTGAAGATGAATTTAAAACCCCGATAGTTCAACATTGTCACATAGAAAACCCAATCTGCTACGCGTACCAACATCGCGGCAGAATGGTTGTGGTGTCGTCCACACAAATTCCCCACATCGTGCGCCGCGTCGTTGGCCAAGCTCTTGACATGCCGTGGGGTAAAATTCGTGTTATAAAACCGTTTATAGGTGGCGGTTTCGGAAACAAACAGGACGTTTTGTTTGAACCGCTTTGCGCATATCTTTCGACCGTTGTCGGCGGACGTTGCGTTAAAATTGATACGACGAGGGAAGAAACTTTCGCGTGTACAAGGGTTCGCCACGCTATAGATTTTAAAATAACAAGTTACGTTCGTCCCGACGGACGTTTTGTCGCAAGAGCTCTTGAAGGGGTCTCGAACCAAGGCGGCTATGCTTCACACGGCCACGGAATAGTTGCAAAAGCTTCCTCTGTTTTCCGCAACGTATACCAAGACGAAAAAGCGACAAAAGGCGACGTCAAAACGGTGTTCACAAACACAGCTCCCGCCGGCGCAATGCGTGGTTATGGCGTTCCCCAAATAATCTTTGCGATGGAAAGCCATGTCGACGATATTGCAAAATCGCTTAACATCGACCCGGTCAAAATCCGCGAAATCAACATGATGAAAAAGGGATATATCGAACCATATTCAAAGGTTGAAGCGGTCTCTGTTGGGCTTCCCGAAGCTATCGAAAAAGGAAAAGCTCATATAGATTGGGACAAAAAAAGAAAACTTTACGAAAACCAAAGCGGCAACATCCGAAAAGGGGTTGGGTGTGCAATCTTTACATACCAAACCGCCGTTTGGCCGATATCAATCGAGGTTAGTTCCTGTCGAATGTCGATGAACCAAGACGGAACGGTTCAACTTATAATGGGCGCAACCGAGATAGGCCAAGGCGCAGATACCGTGTTTTGCCAGATGGCTTCCGAAGCCACAGGAATTCCGTTTGAGGATTTCCACATAATGTCCAACCAAGACACCGACATTTCGCCGTATGATCCCGGCGCTTATGCTTCGCGTCAATCGTATGTCGGAGGAATGGCTATTAAAAAGACCGCCGATATATTAAAACAAAAGATCTTTGAATACGCGGAGTTTTACAAAGGCGTTAAATCAACCGAACTTGATATCGACGGCAGAAACGTCATAAATAAATTGTCGGGCGAAGAGGTCGTGTCTCTTGCGGAACTTATGACCGAAGCATACTACAACCCCAAAAACCCACAACACATTGAGGCATACTCAACTGCCAACTGTCAAAGCAACACGTTTGCGGTAGGAGCATGTTTTGCCGACGTCGAAGTCGATATCTCGCTTGGAACTATTGAGGTTAAAGACATTATAAACGTCCACGACAGCGGAAAGATATTAAACCCGATGTTAGCTGAAATGCAAGTACACGGCGGAATGAGCATGGGGCTAGGCTACGGGCTTTCGGAACAACTTTTGTACAACGAAAAGACCGGCAAACCGCTTAACAACAATCTTTTAGATTATAAACTTATGACAACGCTCGACACCCCCGATTTAAGCGTTGCGTTTGTTGAGCCATACGACATAACCGGACCGTTCGGCAATAAATCGCTTGGTGAGCCGCCGACAGTTCCGGTCGCCGCGGCTATTAGAAACGCTGTTTTAAATGCAACAGGGGTTAAATTCAATCAAAATCCGTTGACCCCCGAGAGGGTTCTCGAAGGATTTCGTAACGAAGGGTTGGTGAAAAACTATGTATGATTTTTCTGCTATATATCAAGCGACAAGCGTTAAACACGCTTTGGAGCTTCTCGACAAACATAAACAAGCGCACGTCCTAGCGGGCGGCAGCGACGTGCTTATTAAAGCAAGGGAAGGACACCTTGCCGGTATCGAAGTTGTAAGCATATATATGCTTGACGAGCTTCGCGGCATCTCGTTTGACAAAGATCAAAACATCGTTATTAAACCGCTCACCTCGTTTTCCCACATCGAACAAAATGATATTATAAAACAACATCTTCCGGCTCTTGCCGAGGCGGTTGGTCAAGTTGGCGGCCCGCAGATACGAAACATCGGGTCGATAGGAGGAAATCTTTGCAACGGTGTCACAAGCGCCGACAGCGCCTCAACCGTCATGGCATACGACGCCCTTCTTGAAATAAGTTCGGTTAACGGACAAAGAACTCTTGACATCAAAGAGTTTTACAAAGGTCCCGGAAAGGTTGACCTTAAAGAGGGTGAACTTTTAACCGCAATAATAATTCCAAAACAAAGTTATCAAGATACATATGGTAAATACATAAAATACGCCATGCGAAAAGCGATGGACATTGCGACGCTTGGATGTTCCGTTAACGTTCGTCTTTCGGACGACAAACAAACGGTTGAGCGCCTTAGAATTGCGTTTGGTGTTGCGGCGGCAACGCCTATAAGAACCCCAAAAACAGAACAGCTTTTTGAAAACGCAAAACTTGAACCCAATATGATTGAAAAGTTGGTTGATTCGGCGCTTTCCGAAATATCTCCGCGTTCGTCGTGGCGCGCTTCAAAAGAACTTCGGCTTCAGATTGCATCAGAAAACGTTAAACGTGCGTTTGTGTCGGCGATTGAACAAACAGGAGGGAGTTTGTAATGCAAAAAGTTATAGTTAACTGTACGATAAACGGAAAACCCGAACAGGTGCTTGTCGATCCGCGTGCGTCGCTTTCCGACATGCTTCGAAACGACTATCGTCTAACTGGCGTTAAAAAAGGTTGCGATGTCGGTGAATGTGGCGCGTGTTCCGTCATAATAAACGGCGAGGTTTTTAACTCGTGTATATATCTTGCTATATGGGCCGAGGGTAAAGAGATTACAACGGTTGAAGGGATAACACCAAGCGACGGAACCCTTTCCGAGATGCAACAGGCGTTTTTAGACGAAGGAGCGGTTCAATGTGGTTTTTGTTCTCCGGGATTTGTCATAACGGCAACCAACATGCAAAACTCGGGTAAGAACTATTCTAAACAAGAGATAAAACGCGAACTTTCGGGAAATATGTGCCGTTGCACAGGGTATGAAAACATCGTTAAGGCGGTCGATAAAGTCTTAAATAAATAATAAAATTTAATTCACACCTTTAGGAGGGCGCTATCATGAACAGTAAAGAGCTAATAAATCTTATCGATATAGCCGCCGGAAGAAAAAAAGCCGAGCTTGTGTTAAAAAACGGCACGGTTCTTAACGTTTTTACAAACGAATGGATTAAAGGCGATGTTGCGATATCAGGCGAATACATAGCCGCCGTCGGCGAGGGTTACAGCGGACAAGCCGAGGTTGACTTAACGGGGAACTATATCGTTCCGGGTTTTATCGACGCGCATATGCACGTCGAGTCAACCATGACAACCCCACGCGGTTTTGCAGGAGAGGTTTTACCTCGCGGAACAACAACCATGATAATCGACCCACACGAGGTTGCTAACGTATTCGGTATCAAAGGGGTAGAGTACATGATCGACCAATCGCAAGGCATTCCGTGTGACATGTATTATATGCTCCCGTCCTGTGTGCCCGCAACCAAATTTGAAGACAGCGGGGCTGTACTTGAAGCGGACGAGCTTTCTAAGCTTATTAACCACCCAAAAGTTTTGGGGTTAGGCGAAGTTATGAACTATGTAGGGGTGTGTAATGCCGACCCCGAGATAGTCCAAAAAATTGAGCTTTTCCAAAACAAGCCGATAGATGGACACGCGCCGTCGCTTACCGGAAAAAATCTTTCGGCGTACTGTGTCGCCGGAGTTGAGACCGACCACGAATGTGTAACGTTTGAAGAAGCTCGCGAAAAGATAAGAAAAGGAATGAAAATCCTTATACGTCAAGGTACGGCGGCGAAAAACCTCGAGGCTATTCTTTCGGGAGCACTTAAAGCGGGTATGCCGTTTAAAAACTTCGCGTTTTGCACAGACGACAAACATATCGAAGATATAAGAAAAAAAGGACATATACGCGAGAACATACGAAAAGCTATAAAACTTGGAGTAGCTCCGGAAGACGCGTATATAATGGCGTCATACAACGCCGCAAGGTTCTACGGCCTTTCTAAAATCGGCGCGATTTCGGAAGGATACAAAGCCGACCTTGCGATAATTTCGGATCGCGACAAGGTTTATGTCGAACAGGTTTATAAAAACGGCAAAAAAATCTCGACCGACATTTTACCAATTAGGTTTAACCATAAACCAACAGATGAATTGTTCAAAAATAGCATAAATCTTAAAGATGTTACGTTAAAAGATTTTGAACTTAAACTTAAAAACGACGTTTGCGACATAATCGAGATTGTCCAAAGCGAAATAATAACAAAGCGAATTAAAGAAAAAGTTCCGACAAAAGACGGCGTTTTCGTTGCGGGCAACGTATACCAAAAAATCGCTGTTTTTGAACGTCATAAAGGCACCGGCAAAAAAGCCGTTGCAATAATCAAAGGATTCAACATAGACGGAGCGGTCGCAACAACGGTATCTCATGACAGCCACAACATCGTTGTTGTCGGAAATTGCGACAACGACATGCTTTGTGCGGTTGAGGCGATTAAAAGACAAAACGGCGGATATGTCCTTGTTAAGAACGGCAAAGTTATAGGCTCGCAACCGCTTCCAATTGGCGGGCTCATGACCGACCAACCTATAGACGAGGTTATCTCTAATCTTTCGGAAATGTTAAAAACTGCGCGTAAAATGGGCATCCCCGAAAACACCGACCCGTTTATAACGCTTTCTTTCCTTTGCCTTACCGTAATCCCCGAGATACGAATAACCAACAGATATCTTTGGGACAGCATAGATATGAAACCTATTGAAATTTAAAACCGAGGTATTTTAATGGCTCTAAAGCAAACAAACGACTTGTTTTTACAACAAAGCTACGACGATATATACGAAACATACGTAAAAAGTTTAACAAAACGAAACTTTGTACATTGGGATTATATAATTATAACCGCTTCAAACGAACGACAAGCCTTGGCTTATCGCCAAAACATTGATCAAAGGCTTGCGAAAAAAATGTTGCCCAACACGCCAAGCTTCGCGGTTGTCCCCGACACCGACGGAAAAAGAATCGGTTCGGGTGGCGCAACGCTTAACGCGTTGCTTTACGTACTTGAACAAGAAAAATCCATCGAACAAACCCTTAAAAAAAGAATTCTCTTGATCCATTCGGGCGGTGACAGCAAACGTATCCCGCAGTATTCCGATTGTGGAAAACTTTTCTCGCCCGTTGAAAGAGAGTTGCCAAGCGGACAAGGCTCGACGCTTTTTGACGAGCTCATGATTCTTGCAAGCTCGGTTCCGTCACGAATGTCAAAAGGATTGTTTGTGCTTTCGGGGGATGTACTGTTGCTTTTTAATCCGTTACAGGTCGAATTTTCTTCGGAAGACGCAGTTGCTTTATCTATAAAAGAAACGGTTGAAATTGGCCAAAACCACGGCGTTTTTGTTTCGGACGAGCTTGGATATGTCGGGAAATTTATGCATAAATCCTCTGCCCTTTCGCTTAAAAACGAAGGTGCTATCGACAGATGGAACTTTATAAATCTCGACTCGGGCGCGGTTTATTTTGGAAAAAAGGTCGTTGATTCGTTGCTTCAACTTGTTACAACAGGCGGAAAACCCGATAGCAAAAAGATTACACAGTTTATCAACGACACGGTTGCTTTAAACTTCTACGGAGATATTTTATACCCATTGGCGAAATGTTCGACGTTTGAAAACTATCTTTTAGAAAAACCGGAAAAAGATTTTACAAAAAATCTTGAACATTGCAGACAGAAAATCTGGGAAAACCTCTCAAAGTTTTCGCTTAAACTTTCGGTTTTGGCTCCGGCAAAATTTATGCATTTTGGAACTTCTCGAGAACTAATCGAGCTTAAAACAAGTTCCGAAAAATTATATAAAAACCTCGGTTGGAAAAACAAAGTCGCTTCTTTTTGCGACAACCCAAACATAGCGTGTTACAACAGCCTAGTCGAAGAGGACACGGAATTTTTAGGAACAGCGTATATCGAAAACAGCCACATCAAAAATGGCGTCACGATTGGCGACGGCGCTATCGTTTCAAACATGACGTTGCAAAACGCGCATGTGCCGGAAAACACCGTTGTCCACGGATTAAAACAGACGGACGGCAGTTTTGTTGTTAGGATATATCCTGTTTTTGAAGATGCAAAAAAACCTTGTTCAAACGATAACCAAACAACATTTTGGGATCTAAAACGTTTCCCCAAAAAACCCGATATACAATCGGCTTTTTTAGCGTCGCTTGATATATATAACGGAAAAAGTTCGAGCAATCAACAATTTTTAAGTTTATCCGAAAGCTTTACAAACGCCGACTCAAAATTTTCGATAGATTTTAAAAGGCAGTTGTTTGGCGCTGTCCGTGTGAAAAAATTCTTAAATCAAATTAAACTTCAAAAACCATTACATCTTGTCAAAGATGTTTTCGGTGGCGAAGCGATAACACAAGACGAACTTTTGCACATAACAAACGCTACAGAGACCCTCGAATTCTCACAAAAAACAAGATGTTTCTACTATCTTTCTAAACTTTGTGGTGGCGATCTTTCGGAACAGTTTGAAACAAAAGCGTTTGAAACGATTAGAAAAGTTTTGTTTGACGACGCATTTAACAGCTTAAGCGTTATAAACGACCAAGCGATAAACGTAGCGCGCCAATCGGTCGAGGTTAAGCTTCCGGTACGTGTCAACTTTGGCGGCGGCTGGTCGGACACTCCGCCCCACTGTCTCGAACAGGGCGGAACCGTTTTAAACGCGGCGGTGCTTCTTAATGGCGAACCGCCGGTATACGCCTCTATCCAACCTATCAAGGAGCGCCACATTGTTCTTGAAACGGTGGACAACGGCAAAAAAGAAACGTTTTGTGACATAGCCGAACTCCAAAACTACGGAGACCCGTTCGACCCGTTTGCGCTTTTAAAAGCGTCGCTCATAGTTGCCGGCGTCGTTTCGCTTGAGAGCGACGCGTCGTTTGAAAAACTAATCGACATTTTGGGCGGTGGCATACACATAAAAACCGGCGTGAAAAACATTCCGCGAGGTTCCGGCCTTGGCACAAGCAGCATTCTAGCGGCGGCGCTTGTAACCGCTATATTTAGATGGTTTTCGATTGAAAAGACCAAAAGCGAGATTTCAAAAGTCGTTTTATCGGTCGAACAATTAATGAGCACGGGCGGTGGTTGGCAAGACCAATGCGGCGCTATCTTTGACGGCGTTAAGCTTCTCGAGACCGACAGCGGAATTAACCAGACGGTTCGTTGTAAAACGCTTTCACTTGATGAAAAAACGCAAAAAGAACTTTCCGAAAGACTTTGTCTTATTTACACAGGACAAAGAAGACTTGCGCGAAATCTTTTGCGTGAGATAGTCGGAAAATACATTTCGGGAGACGAAACCTCCGTTGCGGTTCTTTACGAGATGCAAAGGGTAAGCCGACTTATGGCTAACTGTCTTCAAAACAGCGACATAGACGGTTTTGCCGCGCTTTTAAGCCGACACATGAACCTTTCGCTTTCGCTTGATAAAGGAAGCGCAAACATATGTATAAACCACATATTCGAGACTATCGACGATCTTATCATCGGCAAGATGGTGTGTGGCGCGGGCGGCGGCGGATTTTTACAGGTTATACTTAAAAAAGGCGTAACAAGAGCGAAGCTTTCGGAACGTCTTTCAAAAATCTACAGCGGAACCGGCATAGATGTTTGGGAAAGCGAAATAGCATTTTAAAGAAAATTTCAAAATAGGTTGTTTTAGATATATCCCCCGCCACAGGCGGGGGATATATCTAAAATGTTAATAAAAACTATCCTCTCCCCTCGTTTTAAAAGATGACATTTGTATTTTTTCTTGTTTGAATGTATAATATCTTTAACAAAAACGAAAAAATATAAACACAAGAAAAAATTTTTATTCCGGAAAGGACAGTCTATTGCAATGGTAAAAATATACGACGATAAAGTTTATCTGTTAAATGGCGAAAAGTTAGTTCCCAAAAAGGAATACGACCAAACATGTTGCGACCCTGAAATCCAACAAAAAGCTAGACAAGGAACTATTTCATACGGTATCTTGTCGGCACACAACACGTCGAACGACGACCAAAACTTAAAGATAAGATTTGACGCAATAACAAGCCACGACATAACGTTTGTAAGCATAATTCAAACTGCGAAAGCTTCGGGTATGGAAAAGTTCCCGTTACCATATGTTTTAACAAACTGCCACAACTCGCTTTGCGCCGTTGGCGGAACGATAAACGAAGATGACCATGTTTTCGGATTAAGCGCCGCGAAAAAATTTGGCGGTATATACGTTCCGGCGCACCTTGCAGTTATCCATCAATATATGCGCGAGATGCACGCCGGATGTGGAGCTATGATCTTAGGTTCAGACAGCCATACAAGATATGGCGCGCTTGGAACGATGGCGGTCGGCGAGGGCGGCGGCGAACTCGTAAAACAATTGTTAAACGATACGTACGACATAAAATACCCCGACATAATTGGAGTTTATCTCGACGGTAAACCTATCCCCGGCGTCGGCCCCCACGACATTTCGCTTGCGATTATCGGCGCGGTGTTTGAAAGCGGTTATGTAAAAAACAAAGTTATGGAGTTTATCGGCCCCGGAATTGCGTCTATCGACACTGATTTCAGAAACAGCATAGATGTAATGACAACCGAAACTACCTGTTTAAGTTCGATTTGGTGTACCGACGACGACACAAAAGAGTTCCTTTCGGCCCATAAAAGGAAAGACGCGTACAAGAAACTCGCGCCTAAAGATGTTGCGTTGTACGACGGAATGATATATGTAGACCTTGCGAAAATTCGCCCTATGATAGCGCTTCCGTTCCACCCAAGTAACACGTATACGATAGACGAGCTTAACAACAATCTTTCGGATATTTTAAGATCGGTTGAAAAAGAGGCGGTCGAATTTTCGGGGGATAAAAACATAAACTTTTCTCTTGTAGACAAGATAAAAGACGGCAAACTAACCGTTCAACAAGGAATTATAGCCGGTTGTGCCGGCGGTAACTTCTCGAGCATGGCGGCGGCCGCCGAGATATTGAGTTCGGCGAACTGTGGCAACGACTTTTTTTCGCTTGCTGTTTATCCGTCGTCACAACCTGTGTATCTTGAGCTTGTTAAAAACGGAGCGATAGCGAAGTTTATCGAGAGCGGGGCCACCGTTAAGACGGCGTTTTGTGGTCCATGTTTTGGCGCAGGCGACACCCCGGCAAACAACGCGTTTAGCATTAGACACACAACGAGAAACTTTAAAAGCCGCGAGGGTTCAAAACCCGGAAGTGGCCAGATGTCGGCGGTTGCGTTAATGGACGCGCGTTCGATAGCAGCTTCTGCCGCAAAAGGCGGAGTTTTGACTGCGGCGACCGATATAGACTTCAAAACCCCGACATACAATTTTGACAGCGCTATCTACCAAAAACGCGTCTACCAAGGTTTTGGCAACCCAAAACCCGAACAGCCGCTTGTATACGGTCCAAACATAAAAGATTGGCCAGAGCTTAGTGCACTTAGCGAACACGTTTTGCTTAAAGTTTCGACCAAAATCACCGACAGCGTAACAACAACCGACGAACTTATTCCGTCGGGGGAAACGTCATCCTATCGTTCTAATCCATTGGGTCTTGCGGAGTTTACGTTGTCGCGTCGCGATCCTTTGTACGTTTCAAGGGCAAAAGAGATTGACAAACTCGAAAGAGCAAGAACAAGCGGACAAGACGCAACGTTAATTGACGAGAAACTTAAAACTGTTTATAAAAACATCAAAAAGCTCGAAGGTTTTTCTGACATTGATTTAAACGAGATAGAGATTGGAAGCGTTGTTTGTGCCTTTAAACCGGGGGACGGTTCGGCAAGAGAACAAGCCGCAAGTTGCCAAAGGGTTCTTGGCGGCCTTGCGAACATAACAAACGAATACGCAACAAAACGTTATCGTTCAAACGTCATAAACTGGGGCATGTTGCCGTTCCAAATTAAAGGCGAGATGATTTTCGACGTAGATGATTATATCTTTGTTCCGAACATTGTTAAGCATATAAACGGCGATATGTCGGATATAAAAGCGTATGTTATCGGCGAAACGATTAAAGAAATAACATTATATATAACCGAGATGACAAACGAAGAAAAGGCGATTGTAAAAGCCGGTTGTCTTATAAACTACAATAAAAACAGGGCGAAAAATTAAATAAACTAACTTTAAGGGACAGCCATTTCGGCTGTCCCTTATCTTTTGCCTATAGTCTAGTTTTTTCCTAGCGGTCGATGCGACGCTCTTCTGCTTTTTCCGCAAGCGATTTAAGCGTTGCTTGTGGGTCTTTGCATTTAGCAAGCATAATCATAGCCGCTATAACATACGGTTTGAAGCTAGCTTCTTTGTAAAGAGGCACACGATAACGATCGAACACCGAAGCTTCAACCTCGCCTTGTTCACACGAAACGCCTGTGATGTCTGCCGGCAGGCAGTGCATGTAAAGGGCTTTTCCGTCTTTGGTTGTTTTCATAAGTTGCTCTGTGCATTCCCAATCTTTGTGTTTTGCGTTTTGCGCGAGAAGTTCTTTTTCAAGAGCTTTTATGCCGGCTTCGTCGCCGTTGCCGTAAAGCTCGGTTCTTTTTTCCATAGCCGCAAACGGTGCCCAACTTTTTGGATAAACGATGTCTGCGCCGGCGAAAGCTTCCGCCATCGAATTTGTTTTGTGGAACGATCCGCCTGTTTTTTCTGCGTTTGCTTTAGCAACCGCTTCGACTTCCGGCATGACTTCATAGCCTTCGGGATGTGCTAAAACAACTTCCATACCGAAACGAGTCATAAGACCTATGATACCTTGGGGAACCGAAAGAGGTTTGCCGTATGACGGGGAATATGCCCAAGTCATAGCTATCTTTTTGCCTTTAAGGTTTTCAACTCCGCCGAATTCGTTGATGATGTGCAACATGTCCGCCATGCTTTGTGTTGGATGGTCTATGTCACATTGTAAGTTAACAAGGGTTGGTTTTTGCTCTAAAACGCCGTCTTTGTGTCCTTCGGTAACTGCGTCTACAACTTCGTGCATGTATGTGTTGCCTTTGCCGATATACATATCGTCACGAATTCCGATAACGTCCGCCATGAACGAAACCATGTTAGCTGTTTCGCGAACCGTTTCGCCGTGGGCAATCTGGCTTTTTCCTTCGTCAAGGTCGGCAACCGTAAGCCCAAGAAGGTTACAAGCCGAAGCAAACGAGAAGCGAGTTCTTGTCGAGTTGTCGCGGAAGATAGAAATTCCAAGGCCGTTTTTGAAGATTTCGGTCGAGATGTTGTTTTCACGCATGTAACGAAGCGCGTCGGCAACTATGAAAAGCGCCGCAATCTCGTCGTCGGATTTTTCCCAAGTCAAGAAAAAGTCGCCTTCATACATTTCTTTGAAATTGAGTTTGTTGAGTTTGTCGATGTAACTTTGTAATTTTTGGTCCATTGTTTTATTTCTCCTTTATTTTGTTTATATTTATTATTATAATATTTTATTCTTTGTTAGTGTAGCCCTAAATTGAGATACATCGTCCGTTTTGTTTTCTTCATTATAAAACGAAGGAGCGGCGGCATACATGGCGGCGCACGTCACAAGATCGTCTTTCCACGTAATCTCGTTTGGCGCGTGTGCTTGCGACTCGGCGCCCGGGCCAAATCCAACACACGGAATACCGTATCTTCCTTGAATTGCAACACCGTTGGTCGAGAACGTCCATTTGTCGGTCAGCGGACGGTTTCTAAGATGCATAGAACCTTCGGGCCCAATTCTCTCGGTGCCGTAAAGCGCGTGATGGGCATCGATTAACGCCCTTACGTGTGCTGCGCTGTCGCGATTTATCCATGTCGGGAAGTAACATTCTGTTTCGTAAACTTCCCCTGTCCACGAAGGACGGTCGTACATATACATAGAAACGGTTACGTCGTCGCCGTATTTTTTAACTGCCGGTAAACTGCGAATTTCGTCGAGACAACTTTCCCAAGTTTCGCCCGCTGTCATACGTCTGTCGATAGAGATTGAACAAGAATCGGCAACGGCGCAACGGCTGGGAGAAGTATAGAAAATTTGCGAAGTTGTACACGTTCCGCGGCTTAAAAAGCGAGCGTCTTCAAAATGTTCGGGGTTATATTTCGGATCTAACATCTTAACTAACCCTTTGATCTCTACGCTGTCGTCTGCCGGATTTTCGTTTAACGCGCGCACGTCTTGAAGAATATCAGCCATTTTATAAATAGCGTTGTCTCCGCGTTCGGGGGCAGAACCGTGACAAGAAATCCCTTTAACGTCTACGCGGATTTCCATTCTTCCGCGATGTCCGCGGTAGATACCGCCGTCGGTAGGTTCTGTCGAGATAACAAACTCGGGAACTATCTTGCTTTTGTTGTAGATATATTGCCAACACATTCCGTCGCAATCTTCCTCTTGAACCGTTCCAACCACCATGATTTTATAACCATTTGGAATTAACCCAAGATCTTTCATAATCTTAGCGCCATACACAGCGGACGCCATTCCGCCCTCTTGGTCTGAACCGCCGCGCCCATAAATTACGCTGTCGTCTTCGTATCCTTCATACGGATCATGGGTCCAGTTTTCTATGTTACCAACCCCAACCGTGTCGATGTGGCTATCAATCGCTATAATCTTTTCGCCGTCCCCCATCCAACCTATTACGTTTCCAAGGCCGTCTATCTCGACCTTGTCATAGTTAAGCTTTTCCATCTCGGCTTTTATACACATGACGACTTCTTTTTCCTCACAGCTTTCGCTGGGGTGTGAGATCATCGCCCTCAAAAAAGCGCTCATGTCTGCCCTGTAACTTTCGGCAACTTGTTTAATTTGGTTTAAATCCATTTTTTAAAATCCTCCAATTGTTTATTTTGAAATATATATTTATAATACAGTACTTAAACGGTGGGATGTTCGCCGTCCCACAAAACTTTTCTAAACTTTAACGGATCCGTGTTGCCTTCTGTCGAGAACATAAGCACTTTTGAAAATCTATCGATCTTTAAACTCTCGCGCAGATCTTTATATTCATCCGTTTCACAAATTGCCGCAAGAAGCCCCATTCCAACAGCGCCCGACTCGCCCGAAATAACAACGGGGTCGCCCTTAACGGGAACGCCAAGCATCCTCATGCCCCGCGCGCTTACCCAATCGGGACACGAAACAAACGCGTCACAGTGGTTGCGCAGAATATCCCACGACAGAATGTTTGGTTCTCCACACGCAAGCCCCGCCATAATCGTCGTAAGGTCGCCCGTGACAATTCTCGGCTCGCCGTCTGCCGCCAAAGCGCCTTTGTAAAGGCAATCTGCCGCTTCTGCTTCAACTACGACAAAGATAGGCGGACACTCTTTAAAGATGTTTGCAAGAAGTCCGATAACCGCCCCCGCCAAAGAACCGACTCCGGCTTGAACAAAAACGTGGGTTGGACGGTTTGCGCCACATTCGCGAAGTTGTTCACAAACTTCGCTCGCCATAGTTCCATAGCCTTGCATAATCCACGACGGGATCTCCTCATACCCTTCCCAAGCCGTGTCCTGAACCACCACGCCGTTTTTTGTGTTTGCCGCGCCGGCTGCCGCCATTCGCACACATTCGTCGTAGTTCACATCTTCGATAGTAACGGTAGCGCCCTCTTTTTTTATGTTATCGAAACGCGGTTTGCTGCTGCCTTTTGGCATGTGCACAACCGATTTTTGCCCGAGAACGTTTGCCGCCCACGCAACACCGCGCCCGTGGTTTCCGTCCGTTGCGGTGAAAAACGTCGCTTGTCCAAACTCGTCGATAAACTTCTCGCTTGTCAGATAATCGTATGTTATCTCGACAACGTCTTTGCCCATCTCTTTTGCGATGTATCGCGCCATTGCAAAAGAACCGCCAAGCACCTTAAACGCATTCAAGCCAAATCGGAACGATTCGTCTTTGACGTATAGTTCTTGAATGTTTAAATATTCCGCCATGCCGTCGAGGCAAGCCATTGGTGTGACAGAATATTGCGGGAAACTTTCGTGAAACTTTTTTGCCCTCTCGACGTTTTGGATAGACATAATCTCAAGATGTTTGTCGTCGCTTTTCGGCATCTTGTTCATAACCCATTTAATCTTTTGTTTAACCATTTTTTCTAGCCTCTCTTTTTGCTATAAGCCGTGTCTTCAAGCGGAAGTTTTGTCCTGAACTTTCGGTCAAAGTTGTAGTAGGCGTTTTGAATTGCCGGAGGGGTTGGAATTGAACATATCTCTCCAATACCCTTTGCGCCATACGCCAAACTTTCGGTATTTTTCTCGATGATAACCGATTTAATTTCGGGAACTTGGTCGGCTTTTAAAAGACCCAATGTTCCAAACTTTCTTGTTGGTGTGCCGTTTTCAAGCGGAAAATCTTCTGTTAAAGTATATCCGACACTCATCGAAACACCGCCTTCGATCTGCCCTTCTATCATAATCGGGTTGATAGCTTTTCCGACATCGTGCGCCGCAACAATTCGACTTAACTTTCCGTCCTCGTCAAGTTCGACAAGATGTGTCGCATAACCGTATGCAACGTGGCTTACGGGATTTTGTTTTTCGCTTCCGAGTTTGTCGGTTATCGCGGTGTATTCCCCTTTAAACGTCTCGTTTTCAAGCTCGGCGAGCGTTAGCGTTTCAAGCTTTTGTTTAAGCTCTAACGCCGCTTGTCTTGCCGCTTCGCCCGCAAAAACCGTCTGTCTTGATGCCGTTGTCATACCGCTGTTTGGGGTTATGTCGCTATCCGGTTGATCCCAAACTATCTTGTTTTCGGAGATTCCGGTCGTGTGGCTGACTATCTGAATCAACACCGTTCCGACCCCTTGCCCAATGCAAGCGGCAGAACTTCGTACGTGAATTTTTTCGCCCGAAACAAACAGGTTACAACGCCCAACGTCGGGAACGCCAACCCCAAGCCCCGAGTTTTTAAGCGCGCACGCTATGCCGGCTTTTGGATTTTTTTCAAAGAACGGCCGAACCGCGTCAAGCGTTTCAACAAGCGCCGTTCCGTCGTCCGCTATCTGTCCGTTGGGCAAAACCTCGCCCGGGCGAATAGCGTTTTTATATCGTATCTCAAACGCCGAGATGCCGACTTTTTCCGCAAGCAAGTTAAGGTTACATTCGGCGGCAAAACAACTTTGGGTTACCCCAAATCCGCGAAACGCGCCGTTTGGTGGGTTATTGGTGTAAAACGCTTTTCCGTCGATCTCGATGTTTTGATAGTTATACGGTCCCGCGGCGTGTGTACAAGCTCGCTGAAGGACGGGGCCTCCAAGCGAAGCAAAAGCACCGGTATCGGTTAAAAGCGTGGCTTTCATAGCGGTAAGTTTACCCTCGCTGTCGCAAGCAGACGTAACCTCCATTTCAAAACCGTGGCGTTTTGGGTGACACAAAATCGACTCTTCTCTTGTCATCGTAAACTTAACCGTTTTGCCGGTATGCAACGCCAAAAGTGCCGCGTGGTGTTGGACGCTCATATCTTCTTTTCCACCAAAGCCGCCACCCACAGATTTTGCAATCACTCGAATTTGCTCGTCTTTAAGCCCTGTTGCCTCGGCACATTCATGTTTTGTTGCGTATATACCTTGGTCGCTTGAATAGATAACAAGGCCATCTTTGTCCGGAACAGCCACCGCCGATTCAGGTTCCAAAAACGCGTGTTCTGTCGGAGGGGTCGAATATCTTTGGGTCACAATATGTGCCGCATTTTCAAGTGCGGTTTTGACGTCTCCACGCTCAAGATGTTGATGTGACAAAAGGGTTGAGCCGCCTTGAAGCGGTGGCGCGTTTTCGCTCATAGCTTGTTCAAGCGTCAAAACAGGTTCGAGAACTTCGTATTCAACCTCGATTAACTCTTTCGCTTGGTCGACAATCTCTTGGCTTTTGCCCGCTATTAAAGCTACCGCGTCTCCTTTGAAACTAACCTCTCCGCCAATCGGAACCAACACCCATTGGTCCTTTTTAAGATGTCCTACTTTAAGGCTTCCCTTTACATCTTTTGCGGTCATAACGGCGGTTATTCCGTCGAGCTTTTCGGCTTTTGAAATGTCGATAGATTTAACTATCGCCCGCGGATACGCTGAACGCAAAGCCGCGCCATACACCATTCCGTTAAAATAAAGATCGTCGCAATATTCTGCTTTGCCAAGCGTCTTTGCTACCGCATCGGTTC
Source organism: uncultured Oscillospiraceae bacterium (assembly GCA_964369645.1). GTDB lineage: Bacteria > Bacillota > Clostridia > Oscillospirales > Ruminococcaceae > CAYJAY01. The sequence continues at coordinate 33,255 of CAYJFO010000005.1, forward strand.
GGTGCATGTTGTCGCCAACTGCCCCACTCGAAATTTTTGTGTCTATATCAAGATTTTCTCTAAAGATTTTTGCCGACAGCATAACCGCGTCGATAATCTTTCGATACCCTGTACAACGACATATGTTTCCCCTAAGGGCTTTTTTAACCTCGTCTTCTGTTGGGTTTTGGTTAACGTCGAGCAAAGCTTTTGCCGAGATAACCATTCCGGGGGTACAAAATCCACATTGAACAGCCCCGCTCCTTGCAAAAGCATAACCGTAAACGTCCTGTTCGCGCTCGCTTAGCCCCTCGACCGTCGTAATCTCTTTTCCGTCTAGCTTCGAGGTTTTTTGTACACAAGCTTTAACCGCTTTGCCGTCTATAATAACCATGCACGTTCCGCAAGCGCCCGCGGAACATCCGTTTTTAACCGAGGTTAAACCAAGCTCGTCGCGTAAAAAAGTCAAGAGTTTTTCGTCGCGTTTTGTTTCAATTAGCTTGCCGTTTACTTTAAAACTATACATTTTTAATTGCTCCTGTTACGTGTACAAAAGATGAGGATAGTCGTTATAAACCGCCGAAATCACCTGTTTTAACTGCGTCGGCAGAGTGGTGTCGGTTTCGATATTTAAAACAAACTCTTTACCGTCCAAACGAACGAGGGTTTCCCCTTCGCTTATCTTAACAAAACCGTTGTTTTTGCTGTCGTTAAAATCGTGTTCGTTACAAAACAGCGTCAGTTTATCAAGATACGGAGCGCTCTCGTATGGGCAGAACGTCGAGCAGTTTCCACATTCGTTACACATACCGTCGACGTGGATTATCTGCCGTTGGCGCATACCGGGAACTTTGATAGCAACGTTCGCGCGGTTTGGACACACGTCGGCGCAAACTTCGCAGACAGTTGAACAACCAAGACAGTTTTTTGCTTGTTCACTTGATTTACAATCGACACACAAGTCGCCCTTTTTCGACATAACCGCTTTATAGTCGTCGTTTATATTTTTGCTTGCGTATCTGTCATAATCAAATTCGATTATCGCGTTTGCCGCGGCCGCGGCGTCGGCAATAGCTTCGACAACCGTCGCAGGTCCAAAACAACCGTCGCCGATAACAAACACATTTTTAACGGAACTTTCGCGTGTTTTTGGGTTAACTTCCGCATACCCGCGTTTGTCAACTTTAAGGCCGTTTTGTTTATAAAGGTTGCTGTCTACCGCTTCACCAATCGCGCTTATGACACACGTTGCAGAGATCGTTTCAAATTCGTCTGTTTCAACAGGGCTTCTTCTTCCCGAAGCGTCGGGCGCTCCAAGTTCCATCTTGCGACAAGTTAGCGTTTCGTTTTCAAAGCTTATTGGGGCGAGAAGTTCTTTAAATTCAACCCCGTCTTGAATTGCAAGCGCCAATTCCTCTTCGTCTGCCGGCATATATCTTTTTGTTCTACGATAGACTATCGAAACGTTGTCAACGCCTTTTATGCGTTTTGCCGCCCTCGCCGCGTCCATAGCGGTATTTCCGGCGCCGATTATTATAACTTCGTTTCCAAGTTCGAGTTTTTCGGGGCATGTTTTCGCCATTTCAAGGAATTTAATAACGTTTAAACTTTGTCCGCTTTCAAGGCACGGCCTGCCTTCACACCAAGCGCCGGTAGCGAGAATTATGTCGGTGAATCCTTTTTGTTTTAACTCGTCCACCGAAGTTACAGTAACGCCCGTTTCAAACTTTGCACCATACGCTTTGCAAAGCTCAATGTCTTTGTCGATAGCGTTGTCGCTTATTCTAAATTCGGGGATTACATAACGAACGATACCGCCGAGAAGTTCACGTTTTTCAAAAACGGTAACCTCTACACCGGCGCGACTTAGGAAAAACGCCGCCGAAATTCCGGCCGCTCCGCCGCCGACAATCGCGACTTTTTTGTCCGCTATCGCTTTTGGTTGAACCAGTTTTTTCATAACACTGTCAAATCCGTTTTGAGCCGCCAAAAGTTTAACCGAACGAATGTGAACCGTGTCTTCATAGTAGTTTCTCATACACTTATCTTGACATCTATGTGAACAGATTGTGCCGGTTATAAACGGCAGGGCGTTTCGCCAAACTATAAGTTCAAGCGCTTGTTCAAATTTTTTGTCCTCGACAAGTTGTATATATCCCGGAATATCCTGTTCAATCGGACATCCGCCGCGACAAGGCGCCGTGAAACAATCAACCAAAGGAACAGTTTTGCCGTTTTTTCTGTTTGGTAACGGTTTAATCGCCTTGCGGAAATAGTCTGAGTTTAAAGATTTCTCGACAAACTTTTGAAACTTTTCAACATCTACATAACTTTGTGTTTTAAAGTTCTCGACATTAAATTCTTCGGCAATCTGAGAAAATCTTTCGTATCCGCCCGGTTTTAGTGCAGTGGTCGACATCGTTATCGGCCAAATTCCGGCTTCAACCATCTCTTTAATTGTCAAAATATCGGCACCGCCCGAATAGGAAATTCTAAGTTTTCCTTTAAACTCGCGGCTTAATTTGAGCGCGAGCGACGAGCTTAGCGGGAACAGCGAACGCCCCGACATATACATCTCGTCGACAGGCAGTTCCCCCGCTTTAACGTCGACGGGACATGTGTTTGTTATCTTAACGCCAAACGAAAGCCGTTTTTCGTCCGCTAGTTTTTGTAAACGCGTTATCATGGGCACAGCGTCGGCCCATTGTAAATCCGCCTTGAAATGGTGGTCGTCAAAACTTACATAGTCGTAACCAAGGCTGTCAAGGGTTTTTCTTGCAAACTCAAATCCCAAAAGCGTTGGGTTACATTTAATGTATGTGTGAAGCTTTTTTTCGGTCAAAAGATAAGACGCTATTCTTTCGATTTCGTCGGGGGGACATCCGTGCAACGTCGACAGTGTAACCGAACGGCTTATGTTAGACGAGATAGATTTAACATATTCTACATCGATGTTTTTAAATCTATCAAGGTTTTTAATAGTCCAATCGACACATCTTTTAAACACTTCGGTATCCGCTGCGTTTTTCATGCCCTCGATATAGCTGTCTATCTTTTCGGATTTTATGCCGTTCAAATCATATCCGACACTCATGTTAAACACAAAGCCGTTAGGGTCGAGGGTGCCCAATTCTTTTGCAATAAGTTTGCATGCAAACCAAGCTTTAATGTATTCTTCAAGTG
>CAYJFO010000006.1:0-34709 GCA_964369645.1 uncultured Oscillospiraceae bacterium
CGCGATGACTTTTATCTTTTTATAAAAAGTCGTCGCAAACTAAGCGAAGTTTGCGACGAGTGGTATGCCTGATGCGATTCGAACGCACGACCCTCAGAGTCGGAGTCTGATACTCTATCCAGCTGAGCTACAGGCACATATATTAATATGTTCTCTTATATAAAGAATATTGTAACATATAGTTAGAATTTTGCAACCTTTTTATGCAACCGCTATTATTGCACAATATATCAAAGCAAGAGCAAACACTATTCCGCAAACCATGCGATATTTTGAATACACCCGACGAATGGCGTGGCCAAAAACAGCATAACAAAGCGAGGTTGGTATCATAAAACCAAGAGCTATGAAAACCCACAAAATCATTGTTGCTTGACTTGTTGTATATGGGATAATATATACCGTGTAAAGCGTCAAACAGTATATCCAACTTTTTATGTTTAAACATTGAAGAAGTATACCACTCATGAAAGTCGAACTACCCTCTTTGTCGCTGTCGTTTGCTGGTTTTCGTGCGTCAAGGATTATATGAACCGCAAGATAGACAAGATATGCCCCGCCGACCCACTTTAAATATGGAACGAGAGAAGGAATTAACACTGCAAGTGCAAGGCTTAACATTCCGCAAAGTATCATTTTAATTACAAATCCGGTTGCAGAACCCGCTATGTAACGCAAAGCCCCTTTAAAGCCATATTGTGCCGCGCTGAACATACACATAAAGTTGTTGGGCCCCGGAGTTGAAGATTGGACAAGCATATATAAAAGAAGCGCTGAAACGTTCATGAGATATTCTCCAAAAAAATAAATATATTCCGTGACTTTAAACACTCAAATAGATTTAAAATCAAACCAATTCAAAATTCAAACAGTCCGGCTATTAAAATAATCTAACTATAAAAGCTTTAAGCCGCAAGTTTAAATTATACCTAGTTATCGATATAAAAGCAATCGAAAAGTCGAATTTTGTAAAAATTCTCATAAACACAAAAATAATTGTCACCATTCTACAAATAAAAGGACAAGCTTTTAAAAGCTTGTCCTTTATATAGACATTTAAGTTAATAAACTATTTAACTGCGTCCATGTGTTTAACAAGGTCGAGAAGTTTGCTGCTGTAGCCCCATTCGTTGTCATACCAAGCTACGAGTTTAACGAATTTATCAGTTAAAGCGATGCCTGCTTCTGCGTCAAAGATCGAAGTTCTTGCATCTGTTATGAAATCGCTTGAAACAACTGCTTCGTCTGTGTATCCGATGATGCCTTTGAAAGAACCTTCGCTGGCTTTTTTAACAGCTGCGCAGATTTCTTCATAAGTTGCTGCTTTTTTGAGGTTAACTGTAAGGTCAACAACCGAAACGTCGAGTGTAGGAACGCGGAAAGCCATGCCTGTGAGTTTTCCGTTAAGCGACGGAATAACTTTGCCAACAGCTTTTGCTGCGCCTGTCGAAGAAGGAATGATGTTGTTTTGAGCTGCACGTCCGCCTCTCCAGTCTTTCTTGGAAGCCGAGTCAACAGTTTTTTGTGTCCCTGTTGTTGCGTGAACCGTTGTCATAAGACCATCTTCAATACCGAATTCATCGTTGATGACTTTTGCCAAAGGTGCAAGGCAGTTTGTTGTGCACGAAGCGTTTGAAACAACGTTCATGTCATTTGTGTATGTTTCGAGGTTAACTCCGCAAACAAACATAGGAGCGTCTGCCGAAGGAGCCGAGATAACAACTTTTTTTGCTCCGCCTTTGATGTGTGCAGAAGCTTTTTCGATAGTTGTGAAAACACCTGTCGATTCAACAACATACTCTGCGCCTGCTACGCCCCAAGGAATTTGCGTGGGATCCATTTCTTTATAGACTTTAACGTTGTCGCCGTTTACTGTGAGGTCGTCGCCGTTTGCTTTGATTTCAGCTTGGAAAACGCCGTGTACTGTGTCGTACTTTGTCATGTATGCCATGTATTCTGCACTGTCCATGAACGGATCATTGATAGCCACAACGTCGAATACTTCGGGTTGCATGATAGCTGCGCGGAAAACGAGACGTCCGATTCTTCCGAATCCATTGATGCCGATTTTAATTTTTGCCATAAATCTATAACTCCTTAAAAATATTAAAATGATATTCTTAAAATAATACCGTTAAAATTATAACAAATTAATTTTTAATATACAATACCGAATTTGCCGTTTTTTTTTAATGTTTTGTAAAAAAAACTGTAAACTATACTATTTATGAGTTGAAACAGCCGTTTACAGCCGTCTACAACTGTTTCAATCATAAATCACATATCATTTAATTTGATAATAATTTGCAAATTTATTTTAAATTTTTTTAAATTACATATAAAATACAGTAATTTTTGGTTAGTTTGCCCCCTCAAAGCTTGACAAAAAATAAATATGTATTAATATTAATACATATAGTAATTAATTTATAGTTTTTTCCTCTTAATGTTTGGTCAAAATTATGAAGATGTACATGTTATAAATTATTTAAAGATGAGGACGGAAAGTTATATTATGGTTGCATCAAAAAGGAAAATAATGGCGGCTATATTTTTGCTTATGGCGGTTACAACGTTCTTTCTTTGCGCCGAAGCAGGAGCTATTGCAGTCACAAACGGGAGCGTCATCCATACGCAAAATGGAAACGTCATAGCGTTTGACCCGGTCCCAAACACAGGTTATGCCTATAGTGGCGGATTGAGTTGGACGATAAGAGGCGTAAACAATCCAAATAATATATATAGCGGAACCGAATCTACGTTTACCGCCCCTGTCGAAGATACCTATAATCTAACCGACGCCTCGGCCAACTTCACGGCAACAAAACATACCGTTAGCTATTCTTCTTACGGTGAAGGTTCTGTTAGCGGAAGCGTTTCGTCTGGTTCTTCGGTCGACTACGGAACCGAGGTTACGTTTAAAGCAACGCCAAATTCGGGCGTTACGTTTGAGGATTGGGGAATAAACGGCGCAAGAGGAACTCAAGGAGTTGACTTAAAGATAACGATAACTGGAGCTACTAATATAATCGGTTATTTCTACGACACACGAAACAAAGTAACAATTCCATCCGTTACGGGTGGAACGGTTACGGCGAGCGCAACAGCAGGCGATCCTGGCGACGCGATAAGAGTTAGCGCCAGCCCCGACGCTGGATATAGATTTGTTAGGTGGGAATTCAACACGCCGCCCGGAAACCAGGTTGACACGACAGCGTCCGAGATAGTATTCATAATGCCGGGTAACCCGATAACGGTAACCCCCGTTTATTCCGGCGCGCCAGTCGCGACGGCCGCGCCCTCGACATCGGAACCAGAGGACGAACAAAGCGCGTTCACTATCATGGCGGGCGAGGGAGGAATGATAGTAGACGGAGCCTCCGGAAACTTCGCTTCAGACGACAACTTTGCCATTTCGGCACAGCCGACCGAAGGCTTCCTGTTTGACAGTTGGGCAGTCACGGGAGACGGCACAGTAGCAGACACAGCCGCAGCCGCCACTACATTCACAATGGGGGACGATGACAGTACGCTTACGGCGAACTTTATAGCAGACCCAAACTATGTTCCACCACTGCCCGAATTTTTAATCACGATAGAAAGCTCGACAGGTGGAGCGGTAACAACGGACATGTCAAGCGCGACCGAAGGCACTATTGTAACGGTTAACGCCACATCTCAAGATGGATTTTCTTTTCTTTCATGGGGCAGCGGAAGCGGTGTTGAGTTTGACAACCCCGAAAGCGATACAACTTTTTTTGTAATGCCAAGCCGAGACGTTGCGGTTAAAGCAGAATTTGAAAAACAACAATTTTTAGGCGGTCCAGTTGTGTGGGCTATTATAGGCGGCGCAGTTATTGTTTTAATCGCAATAATATTAACCGCTGTTTTACTAGGCAAACGAAACGCAGCGAAACAAGCGGCGATGTACAACACGACCCAGTTTGGTCTGCCGCCCCAATACGGCAATATGCAAAACCCATATGGCGGTTATAACGGCTACGGCTACCCGCCGGGAAATGGGCGACCTATGGGAGCGCCTCAAGGACAACGAAGGGGACAAAATCAACCTACCGGCGCATTTGGTCCGATAACCGACAACATGGTTAACGACTATAGGCAAAACGGCGATTATCAGCAAGACCCCGGCTTCGACCCGAACAACCCGAACAACAACCAAAATTACTATCAAAACAACCAATACGACGATTATGACCCGGAATATGACGACGAATACAATGACGGTTACAACGACGAATACCAAGAAGAATACGACGAAGAATATCAAAACGATGAATACAGCGATGAATATCAAGATGACGAATACGACGGACAAATCGAATACAGCCAAGAGTACCCTGAGTTTTCGGACGACGAGATAGAGCTTGAAGACGAGTTCTACAACCCAAATCGAGGCAACGGACAGCAAGATAACTATTATGATGACTAACCAAACAGGTTCTTTACAAAAACAAGATAATAGTTAAAACACTTTAGAGTTCATAAAAAACGACAAAACGACGCGGTTATTTTAAATCGTGTCGTTTTTATATGCCTAAAGTTTAAACGAAACAGAATTTTTCGGGTAGTGGAAAAAAAGAATTGATTTAGATATCTCCCCTGCCAAAGGCGGAGGAGATATCTAAAAAGTTAATCAGCGCCTTTATCCACACCCATTTTTCGTATATAAAACATTCAATAGTAAATCAAATAATTACATAATTTGGTAATACATTATAATTACTTGAAAACTTACTACAACTATAGTAATGTTCTTTTATAAAGTAAATATGACTTGTCGAATATATTTTTAAATCAACTACAACAGCAAATTGACATCAAACAACAGCTTGTGCAAAATTCAACCAAAAACTTAGAAAACGCAAAAAAACAGAGAATTTGAGAGAAAAACAAAAACAATAAAATTTGCAAAAAAGTTTTTTTATTGTATATTTTTTATCCGACATTTATCAACGAGTTTCGTAGTTTATATTATGCTAAACTTTGAGCGTTATCTTTTGAAAACAAGCAAATCCAAAAAAAACTTTGGTCATTCTTGAAAAAGATATTGCCAACTCTTTGACCGTGTGGTAAAATATGTAAGCAGAAGGACAGCTAAATAAATATACAAGGGGAAGATTATTTTGGAAAAGAAACTAAAGGTACTCGTAGCGGACACCGGCGCAGAATTCGGCAGGAGCTGTTCCGAAATTCTTACAAAACGAGGGTGTGAAGTTGTTTGTTGCGAAAAAGACGGCGCAAAGGTTCTTGAGGCTATAAGAATCCATTGTCCCGATGTTGCAGTGGTTGATATGTTCATGTCGACAATCGACGCTATCGGCATCATCTCACAGTTTTCCGGCGAGAGCGGAAAACCCATGAAACCGCAATTCATCGTAATGTCGAGCTTTGACAACCCAATTATGGAACGCGAGGTTATACGGGCCGGGGCGGCATTCTACATTCTTAAACCGTTTGATATCTCTGTTTTGGCTGACAGAATTGAACGTTTTATGGGGGTTTCAGATTTTGGAGCGGCGGCGGGAAAGCCGTCACCTGAATGGGACCTTGAGATTGTAATAACAGATATAATTCATCAAATCGGTGTGCCAGCACACATCAAAGGATATGGGTACCTACGCGACGCAATAATGATGTCGGTCGAAGACCCCGAGATGATTAACGCAGTTACAAAAAAACTTTATCCTACGATAGCAAAACAAAACGGAACCACCTCTTCACGCGTCGAGCGCGCCATACGCCACGCAATAGAGGTTGCTTGGGACAGAGGGGACGTTGACACATTAAACTCATTTTTTGGGTACACAATAAACAACTTGAGGGGCAAACCCACCAACAGCGAATTTGTCGCCATGATAAGCGATAAAGTACGGTTGTCGGCTAAAAAGTTAGGCATTCAAATAATATCTTAAAAATTTTGGATTTAGCAAACGTTAACAAGATAACAAACACATCCGATTATTCAACAAAACTTTGAATAATTGGGTGTGTTTTTTGGAAATGTAAAGAGAAACAACTACAGTCCGTTTTTTGTTGAGAAGTTGGCAACCGAGAGCATCAAATAGTTTTCGTTTTTTAATTTCGCTTATTATTAAAACCATATTTTATGTTAAATCTTAAAATTTCACATAAAAAAATTATAGATTTTTTTGTATTTTTAACAAAAAACTATTTGATTAATTTGAAATTTATATTATAATAGGATAAAGGTAAGCAAAAAAGAAGTAGAGGGGGGTATTTATTGAACGTTAATTTTAAAAAAATTGTCGTTATAACGGGGCATTATGGCTCGGGCAAAACTAATTTTGCGGTAAACTTGGCGTTAGATTTTATGAAACAACAACAACAAGTTGCACTTATAGACCTTGATATAGTTAACCCATATTTTCGTTCGGCAGACTTTAAACTGATGTTGTTGGAAAACGGAATAGACGTTGTCGCGCCGGCACACGCTAACACATCTCTCGACACTCCGTCGATTCCAAAAGAAGTTAAAGGAACGATTTTATCCGACAAAAAGACTATAATCGATCTTGGCGGTGACGACGTAGGGGCGACGGCGCTTGGAAGATATAAAGCCGACATCGACAAGATGGGTGGTTGCGACCTTATATATCTTTTTAGTAAATATCGCCCGTTTACACAAGGAGTAGACGAGACAGAATTACATATAAAAGACATCGAGCGCGTGACAAGACAAAAGGTAACCTATCTTGTCAACAGCTCTAACCTTGGCAAAGACACAACGCAACAAGATATAGAAAGCACTATTGAGTTTGCAAAACAACTTTCGGAGAAAACAGGTATTCCTTTGTTGACGAGCCTCGCTATCGAGACGGTTTCGGGCAATATGAACGATGTTTATCCCGTTAAGTTGTTTGTAAATAAACCATGGGAGAAATAGTTAAACCGATTCAAAGTTAGTGCAAAGACGACATCGGTAAAATTTTGTTTAACAAAGCGAAGGATTGCGGAGGATTGAGGAATAGTTGTTCTATTCCGATTGACGACAACATATTGTCAAAGACAATTTAGTTAAACGAAATTTTAACAGTTGGACTGTATGAATTTTAAAGCGGATTAACTATAAAAAATTAAAATAAAAAAAGGAGATGCACAAATGGCAAAAGGATCTGTTATTATCAATGTAGATCGATGCAAGGGTTGCGAAATCTGCACAACGGTATGTCCTAAAAAGGTGCTTGGCATGGATGAGGATATGATAAACGCAAAAGGTTATCATCCCTCCAAAGCAAAAAATCCGGAGGATTGCATAGGTTGTGCTATATGCGCAATGATGTGTCCCGATGTTGCAATCACAGTTATGAAGGAGGACAAATAGCATGGCGGAAAAGTTACTTATGAAGGGCAACGAGGCTTTGGCGGAAGCCGCGATAAGAGCTGGTTGTATTAGATTTTTCGGATATCCTATAACTCCACAAACTGAACTTTCGGCATATATGTCAAAAAAATTGCCCAAAATAGAAAACGGCGTTTTTATGCAAGCTGAAAGCGAAGTTTCGGCTATAAACATGCTTCTAGGTTCCGCGTCCACCGGCGTTCGCGCTATGACAAGCTCAAGCTCGCCCGGAATTAGCCTTAAAACCGAAGGCATCTCATACATAATGGGATCCGACATTCCGTGTGTTATAGTCAACGTCATGAGGGGCGGCCCGGGACTTGGCGGAATTCAACCTGGACAAGCCGACTATTGGCAAGCAACAAAAGCAATGGGCCACGGCGACTCACACCTTCTTGTCTACGCTCCGTCCTCTATCCAAGAGATGGTAGACGTTATGTTCGACGGGTTTGAAGTTTCGGAAAAATACCGTGTTCCAACAATGATATTGTCGGACGGGCTTTTGGGTCAGATGATGGAACCGGTTGTGTTCCCCGACAGAGAACCCAAAATTGCCGACAAACCTTACGCAACGGATGGCCACGGCCACAAACGCCCAAAAAACGTTACAAATAGTTTGTATCTTCAACCCCAAGCGCTTGAAGACAAGATCAAAGAACGTTTTGAGAGATATGAACAAATTAAACAAAACGAAGTTCGCGTAGCCGAAACCAACATGGACGACGCAGAATTTGCGGTTGTTGCATATGGCGCTATGGCTCGTGTTGCCGGAACTGCGGTTGACATGGCAAGGGCCGAAGGCATTAAAGTCGGATTAATTCGCCCAATAACATTGTGGCCGTTCCCGACCGAAGTTATCGGAAAAAGAGGCAAACAATGTAAAGCTATGCTCACGGTAGAAATGAGCATGGGACAGATGATTGAAGACGTTAAGCTTGCTACCGAATGTAACATACCAATTGAATTTTTCGGACATACGGGTGGAATTATCCCAACCCCTGCCGAAATTCTTGAACAGATTAAAAAGCTTTCTGGAGGTGCAAAATAATGGCTGTTGTATTTGAAAGACCTCATGCATTGGCAGACGTTCCAACGTCATACTGCCCCGGTTGTCACCACGGAATTATACATCGTCTTGTTGCAGAAGCGCTTGACGAACTTGATATCGAAGGCAAAGCAATAGGTGTTGCGCCGGTTGGTTGCTCGGTTTTGGCGTATAATTTCTTTAACTGTGACATGATTCAAGCTCCCCACGGAAGAGCGCCCGCGGTTGCAACCGGCGTTAAACGTTCGTTGCCCGATTCGGTAGTTTTCACATATCAAGGGGACGGAGACCTTGCCGCTATCGGAACGGCTGAAACTGTTCACGTTGGTACAAGGGGCGAAGATCTCACAATTATCTTTGTTAACAACGCTATATACGGAATGACGGGTGGACAAATGGCCCCGACAACGCTCCACGGCCAAGTCACCCAAACTTCACCATACGGAAGAGACACCGCGGTTGCTGGATATCCTATTCGCGTTTGCGAAATGATGTCGACGCTTGAAGGTGTTGCGTATGCGGAACGCGTTGCGGTTAACAATCCAGCAAACTTAAGAAAAGCAAAAAAAGCTATTCTTAAAGGTTTCCAAAACCAAATCGACAAAAAAGGTCTTTCGATAATCGAAGTCGTTTCGACCTGTCCGACAAACTGGGGACTTAACCCCATTGAAGCGATTAAATGGGAAGAAGAAAACCTTATACCATACTATCCGTTGGGCGTATATAAAGACGGCGTTAAAGGAGGCGGACAATAATGTTGCAAAATATTATATTTGCCGGTTTCGGCGGTCAAGGCGTTCTGTTCGCAGGTAAAGTAACCTCGTATGCAGGACTTATGGATGACAAAGAAGTTTCGTGGCTTCCGTCATACGGGCCCGAAATGCGCGGAGGCACAGCAAACTGTTCGGTTGTTATATCGGATAGTCCGATTGGCAGCCCGCTTGTTATCAACCCCGATTTGCTTGTTGCGATGAACCTTCCGTCGTATGATAAATTCATCGACATGGTAGCCCCCGGCGGAATTGTTGTAATGGACAGTTCGATGATCGACCGTGAGATTACAAGAAAAGACATAACGGTGTATAAAGTTCCGGCTTCAAGCCTTGCAAATTCTGAAAACCTTCAAGGCCTTGCAAACATGATACTTCTCGGAAAGGTGTTCTCGGTGGTGGATCTTGCAAGCAAGAGTGCTATCGAAAAAGCTGTTCAAAAGAGCGTACCTGCAAAAAAAGCACATCTTTTGGAAGCTAACATGAGAGCGCTTGACCTTGGCGCAAAACAATAGTTAAACACAAAAAAACCGCCCTTGTGGCGGTTTTTTATTATAGTTAAAACCCTTGTGATCTAGGGTTAACTGCCTTCCCTCTCAGTCAATCCGAGATTGACAGTCTCTCGATTATGGCGATACTCGCCATTTTAGGGAGATCCAAAAGGGGTGAGGCTCTCCCTATTGGAGAGCCTGCACGAAGTGACTGAGAGGTTTTTTTACAATACATCTAAAAAAATAGCCTAAATAATAAAAAACGAATAATTTGTAAAATTAATGTATTTGTGTATTTTGACTAAACTTGGTTTTTAGACAATCTAAAACGAACAGGCCGAAACCTGTTCGTTTTTTGTGTTGTTCTATCTGTTTAAGAAAGCTTCAAAAACTCAGCAAGTTCCTTTGTTTTTGGTTGCTTCAAACAAGAAACTTCGCCGCTTTCAAAAATTTTTCCGTTTTTCAAAAATATAATATAATCGGCAAACTCTTTTAAAAACGATATCTCATGGGTCACGAACAAGAAGTTTCGCCCGTCCTCCTTAAGGTCCACAACCGCTTTTAAAACTTCATCGGTCAAAAGCGGGTCAAGGGCGGCGGTTGGCTCGTCTAAAAAAATAAGTTCCGGGTCGGTCGAAAGAGCCCTTGCTATCGACGCCCGCTGTGCTTGTCCCCCCGAAACTTCGTGGGGTTTTTTATCCGATTCGTTTTCAATAAACAACCGCTTTAAAATCTCGTCCGCCCTGTCGCTTGCTTGTTTTTTATTAAGCTTTTTAATCTTTGTCAGAATAAGCGTTATATTTTTCTTTATTGAAAGATGCGGAAACAGGTTGTGTTTTTGGAAAACGACGCCTATTTTTTTGTGAAACTTTGAAAGGTTGCTCATGGGAGACAGTCCGTTTATCTCGAGCTTACCGCTGTCGGGCGGTTCGATGCCGGATAAAACGCGTAGCAACGTCGATTTACCACAGCCGGATTCGCCGATTATGCCAATCGCTCTTTGTCCCTCAACCGAAAAATTTATGTTGTCGAGAACCGTTTGCTCGCCATAAGTTTTGGATAGGTTTTGCACCAAGATTTCCATTGTTCAAGTTCCCCTTTCCCGTAAAGTCCGTTTTAAACGTTTATCTTTTTACCTATCAACTTTGCTATCAAAGACAACGGTATCGTAACAATAAGATACATAATCCACATAACATAGTACCCTTCTATAAAGGCATAACTTCTTGATGAAATTACAATTGTCATATAGGTGATTTCGGTTACCGAAACAACGTTTAAAAGCGACGAACTTTTTATTACGCTTGAAAGGTTGTTTATAAGCGACGGTATAAACGGCTTTATCATCTGTGGAATTATGATATAGATATAACGCTCGTACCATTTAAAATGATAAAGATCCATAACGATGTATTGATCTCGGTCTACAACCGCCGCCGTTGTTTCGTATGCGTTAGCTATGTACGGGCCGTTGTATAGTATAAGCGCAAATATTCCAAGCACCAACTTACTTTCAATTCCGCTTGTAGGCCCTAGGACAAACACTATCAGAAAAATCATAACCAGAAGCGGCGTACCCATGATTATCTCGTTAAACACGTTGGAAAACGCTTTTAACAACTCTATTTTTGAGCGCATCATCATAAAAAGAATAAACCCGAGAACAAGCGCACCGACAAGCGTCACAAGGCTTATATAAATAGTTCCAACAAAAGCTTCCAACAACAGGTCATAGTTTTCGAGGATAAGGTGGTACCGCGGGTTGTCGGTTGAATTAAACAACGCAATCCCTATGCCTATCGTAAACAACGAAATTACAACGGTATACGAGAAAAATTTTGATTTGTTCATGTCGTGTTGCCGTCCTTATTTTATTGTTTTATTCGATAGGATTAACGATATAGTCAAGTCCTAACTCGTCGTTTTCAAGGAACTCGCCCACGATAACATCAAATTCAGGTCTTATTTGGTCGTATAGTCCGCCCTCTTGATACATAGTTTCGATAAATTCATTCGCTTTTTCAAGCAGTTCTGTGTCGCCCGGTTTAACAACAAAGCTTGAACCGGAAACGTCGCCAATTCCGCTGTAAACAACGGTAGTTTCTTTGTTTGCAGCGTGATAGCTGTGGACTTCGCTCGACGCTACAAGCGCGGTCGATTGGCCGTTTGCAACTTCGATTAGGCCGTTGCCTATCTCGGTTACTTCGGTTACTTGTGCACCAAAGTTTTGGGGAACCACGACGCCAAACGTTCCGGCAAGCCCGATAAATTTAGATCCTTCAAGATGAAAAAATTCTTCGGGGGGCATATCGTCGCTTATTCCGTTGTCCTGAGCAAACTGTTTATTAACCAATGCCAACGATTGTGTATAACGATATGGTTCAGAGAAATCCGCTTTTTCTCGCCTTTCGTCGGTCGCCGCCATATCGGCGATTAATATATCGACATCTCCCGTTTCAAGCGCCGCCAAAAGCAGGCTGAAATCTATGTTTACAATCTCGACTTCCATGCCAAGATATTCCGCAAAAGCTTCCGAGATAACCGGCTCGAGCCCTGCGGGTTCGCCGTTTTCGTCTACATAAGAATAGGGCGGGAATTTCAAATCCATGCCTACGCGAAGAACCTGTGATTGTTCGGCGGAGCCGTCTGTCGTTGTTTCGTCGGAAGGAGCCGCGCAACCTACGAGCAACGCTGTTAACAAGACCAACACTGTAACAAATGCAATGATTTTTTTCATATAATTTTCCTCCAAATTTGTTTTTTGTATTATATATCAGTATACCCTTTTTGTAAAGAAGATACATTTTTGTGGCTTAGTTACCATTTAGATACTAATGATAATGTGCGATAAAAATTTGTTTCGCTTGAGACGATATTATCATAAAACGACTGTAGATAAACGCAAATTTTAAATTATGTATAGTAAACTTCTGGTTTGCCTTTAAAAACTATCATTTTAGTAAAAGTTCTTACAATAACTCTATGTAGCCTTTGTGCTTGTTAGCGATTTCTTTTTAAACGTATATGTTTTAAGTGTTTTTTCGTTAATCGTAAGATTTTCAAGGTTGACTATCTTTTGCTTGTGGACATATGCAACAAGGTTTTTTTCGATTACCTCAAGCCGTGCTAGACCTTCGGAAAAATTTTTCGCGATTACAAAAACTCCGATATCTTTTACGATAACGCCGCCTCGTTTTTTCGCGCCGTCTATGATTTTTCCAATGTCATAGTATGGCGCTATCTTTATATCTTGCCCAATTGTTTTTTCAAAGTCATCAAAAAGCGCCGGGACAAATTCGGTTTGTCTTGCCGCCATGTCGGTTGCGACGCTGTTTCGGCATACCACGACATTTTCGTTTTGAAACACTTTTAAAAGTTTTGCGTGGATTAGTTCGACGGCGGTAAGCTTTCGGTTGTTAATCCTTAGGCGTTTTGGTTCTTGCGTTCCCTCGACAATCGTGTATGCAAAAAATTTCTTGTCAAGCCTTTGGGACAACGCCTCGATAGGTTTGTCGCAAAACGTAAGGCCGTTAAGAGATTTTTTGCTTGCGTGTTCAAGCGCTATCGCCCTGTTAAGCGCGGCGGCCATGTCGTGGCCCGTTATTATCGTACCGTGGCGTTCAATCAAGATTACGTTTAACCCTTTGGAAAGTGCCGAACGCGCAGTTCGTGAAAGGTTTGGTTTTCCAAAAACCGGTTCTTTAACTATCTTTATGTTTCCACCCAAAATCTCTTTTTGCTTGTCGCTTGGGTAAAAGGCTTTTGTCCCACACACGGATATACAACTTGCGTATCTTTGGTGGGAATGAATAACAAAACTGTTGTTAAGGTTAAGGTCGTATGCATACGCATGGATATACGTTTCGTCGGTTGGTTTTATTTTGCCTTCATAAATCATCGTATCCATATTAACGACAACGATATCTTTGTATGAAAGCTTTGCAAAATTCGCCTCATCTGTTGTCACGACAAACCTCTCGTCGTCGATTCGACAACTTATGTTTCCGCTGTAATGTGAAATCAATCCGTTTTCAACAAGATGTTTTGCGGCCTCTATAACTTGATTTTTTGCCTTTCGTTCGGTCATCATAATGAAAAAGTCCTCCCCTCTTTAACATATACCGTTCGCTATAGCTCCCCCGTAAGCTCAGCAATTTTTTGTTTTGCGTTTGCGAAAACCTCGTCCCCTTTTGGAGTTGTTGTGTAATACTTTCTTACCTTTCCGTCGATGTTTCGACTTTCAGACAAAAGCAACCCTCCACTTTCAAGCTTGTGAAAAATAGGATAGATAGTTCCGGCGCTTACGTCATAGCCGTGGTTCTTAAGTTCCTCCATCATCCAACTTCCGTAGATTGGTTTTAAAGACGCATGGTGCAAAATATGTATCTGGATAAATCCCAAAAACAGCTTCCTCAAAATAGGATGTTGCATAATACCTCTCCTCGTGATATAATATCATAAGTCGATATCGAATTACGATATCGAAAATCAACATGATTTTCCTAATGGTATCATAAAAAAAGAGTTTTAGTCAAGGCGAAAAAAGTTAACAAATTTTTTCGTAGTTAAAATATTTTAAACGTTGTTAACGTTTTTGCCTTTGTTTACGGCTCTTTATTAAATAATTAAAAAATTTGAAATTACACAAGGAGAAAAGCATGGTAATAATAAAATCAAATGAAGACGTTTGTTTTAAAAATTTTATAAGATATCCGAAAATAGAGATACAAAAAAACTGTATGACTTTTATAACGGGAAAAAGCGGTTGTGGAAAAAGTTCCTATTTAAAGATGATTAACGCGACCGAAGCGCCAACAGCGGGCTCTATCTATTTTGACGGCGTTGCCCTTGACGAAATTGACGTGATAGAACACAGAAAGTTAGTTACGCTTGTGCCCCAAGAGCCGTATCTATACGAGGGAACGATAGCGGACAACTTTTTAATGTACTATAATTTAAGGGAACAACAACCGATTTCAGAGGACAAGATGAAAGAATTTTTAAAACTTTGTGAAATCGAGATGCCGCTTGAAACGTGTGTCCAAATCCTTTCGACGGGGGAACGCCAAAGAGTTTTTGTTGCAATCTTTGTTTCGTTTATTCCGAAAGTTCTTCTTTTGGACGAACCTACCGCGGCGCTTGATTTTGAAACCTCCAAAAAAGTTTTTTCTAATATAAAAAATTTTTGCAAACAAAACGACATAACTTCGGTCACGGTTTGCCATTCAGAAACGTTGACCGAGCTTTACGCAGATTTTGCTATACATCTTGAAAAGGAGAACCAAATATGAACGGAGTTGAACAACTTCAGATAACACAGTTTGTGCTTATATACCTCTTGCTTGTGGTCGTTGGAATTGTAATGAAAAAATGTGGCATAAACGAGATTAAACGACTTGTAGTCTCGAGCGGGCGTATGACTGTCCAACTTGTTTTGGCGGGCTTTATCTTGATGTATATCTTTGAAAACCCAAATCCATTGTTTATAGTAATCTACATATCGTCGATGATCGGATTTTCTATACATAGAGTAATATCTAAAAACAATCAACTGAACGTTAAGTTCAAGGCGATAATTGCGTTTTCAATAGCCTTTTCGGGTATTTCAGTTTTGCTTTTTTTCGTCATACTTGTAATAGGCCAAAGCGTCTTTAACCCACAGTACGCAATACCAATTTCGGGAATGCTTCTCGGAAACACGATGACGGCGTTATCTCTTGGGATAACAACGTTTTCAAACAGTCTTAAAGGTAACACGAACAGGATAAACGCCGCTATATATGCCGGAGCAAGGCCCGAAACGGTTTTGTCTCCGTTTGTAAGACAAGCTCTTGAAACCGCTATGGTGCCAACGCTTAACTCGATGGTCGGAATGGGAATAGTTTCTTTGCCCGGAATGATGACGGGACAGATTCTTTCGGGAACGCTTCCGCTAACCGCGATTTTATACCAAATAGCTATAATAATCGCTATTTGTACAATAGTTACCCTTTCAAGTTTTATCTCGCTTTATTTCGGACAAAAAACACTTATCGATAAAAAATTGCAGACAATTAAATTATAGCGGTCAAGTCAAGACTCGCCCCTACGTTCCGTTTGTTTTTTATGAGGTATTTTTTTAGCACATACCTTTTTTGACACACGAAAACCCTCTCAGTCAAATTGACTGAGAGGGTTATTTTGTACTGTTTTATTATCATATTGTTAAACCATGTTGTATATGCTATCTTTTCAAACCCTTCATCTTCGCCTTACGGTCATACATCTCTTGATCAACACGCTTTAAAAGATCGTCCGGGTTGTTATCTTGTTGGTCGTCATATACACATATTCTGCCCGCTATCGAAAGCTTAAACTCTAACGTTTCGTTTATTTCCTCAATCTTTTGTTCGAGATTTTTCATCAAATCGGGAATGTCTTTTTGGGTTATGTCGGTCGAAATTAAACTAAATTCGTCTCCACCCATTCGATAGACGTTGGCGGCTTCGGAAAACGCCGTTTTTAAACTTGTCGCGGCACTTTGGATAAGGATGTCGCCTTGTTTATGTCCGAGATTGTCGTTAATTTGTTTTAGTCCGTTGATGTCAAACATTCCAAGTGACAACTTGTTTAAAAGTTCCGGTTGGCTTTTTATCTGTTCAAAATCTCGTTCAAAACAAGTTCGGTTTTTTGTTGAAGTTAGTATATCCTCGAACGCCAACTTCTCGTATAGCTTTGTTCTTTCCTTTTCTTTAACGCTTTCGGAGAGTTCACGTAAAAATTCCGCCAACAAAATTCCCGAAAAACCTATGACCCCTATACGTAAAAATGTCGAACGATATGCCTCGTTGTTGGTATAGTATGTGAACATGTCGATAGCGGAAAAGATACAAAGCACAAGCGCGCTTACTCCAAACTCCCTAATTTTGGCGTTCTTTTGTATAAATATTTCATAGACGGCGGTTACCGCCAACACAAACAGTGATAGGCCAATAAGCATGTGGAAATACGAAAGCGACATTCGTACGTCCACAATGTTGTACGATTGCAAAACAATCACAACCAACCACAAAGCTATGTGCATATACATCAAAACATAGAGATGTTGGTCGTGTTTTAATTTATACGCCGTGCATACAAAAAACAAGATAGGTATCGGCATTAGGTATAAAAGGAGATACGAGGCTACCGAATAGATATACGGTTCTCTCAAAAACATTCCGATCATCGGCAATGTTGTAAAGGTATAAAAACCGGTTACTGCTGTAAAAAAACCGAGATGGAGCATGTGGGTCGCCTGTTTTTTGTTCGATATAAATATGTAAAACACAACTTCGCCGACTCCGAGCATTACCATAAACGCCGAAAGCACGAAACTTATAAATTCGCGGTTTAACATGTGGAACAAAGCGTTGCTTTTTTCGGTTAAATAGAAGCTATCAACTTCTGCTTTGCCATAGGCCGGCCGCATTTCAACCGTTATCTCGTCGTCTTTTTGTATGTCGCCTAGTTCAACAATTAATGGCAAAACCCCTGGTGCTTCGCCTATCGTTGAAAGTTTGGTTTCGTCCAAAACGTATACTACATTTTGGTTTACAGATATCTCTATAAAATTTCGAGAATTAATAAAATATAAACTTTCAAAATTGTCATCAATGTCATCAGGAACTACGTTTTTGAGAATAATAGAGTTTGCCGGTTGCCCCGTGAGGTCGGTCGGGGAGTCGCAAGCCAAAAACTCGCCGCCGTCGATGCTGTATGTCCAACCGTCATTAAAACTTAAAATCTCGTCGTTGTTAATATCGGGCAAGCCGGTGTTGCTTAAATCAAACAAAATCGCCACAAGCACAGCCGTTGTTATAATTACCGCCGTTATAATTATATTTGTTAGCTTTCTCAAAATATGCTCCTTATTTTATTGTATCAACGTCAATTATATCACGGCAATTAGTTGATTACAATTATTGTTTACAACTTTTTTGGCGTATTTGTGGTATTTTTGTGGCAACGCCTGCTACGGGTCATACTATAGAACAGGAAATTTTCTATTTTTAGGTGGTGGCTATTTTGAACAAAATAAAATTTGCGGTAATCGGAGACGACGCGAGACAACGATATCTTGCAAACAAACTTGAAAAAGACCTGTATCAAACCGACTATATAGAAGCAAAAAACATTAATTTGAATTTGACAGAAACAAAAAACATTCTTTTAAACGCCGATATAATCGTTGCGCCCAATTTGAAAAATCAACAGTTTGACCTTGAGTTTTTGATAGCCTCGCTTAAAAAAAACGCGATTTTTTTTGCGGGACTTATATCGGAACAGACGAAAAAGGCAACCGAAAAAAATCATGTTGAAGCTATTGACTATTTTAAATCGGAAAGCCTCGCTACGCTCAACGCAATCCCGACCGCCGAAGGCGCACTTATGATAGCTATGTCGAACAAACAAAAAACGATGTTTAATAGCCGTTGTCTTGTGACGGGATACGGAAAAGTAGCAAGTCGTTTGGCAAAGCTTTTGTATGCGGTTGGGGCGAACGTAACGGTTGCGGCGCGTTCAAAAAAAGATCTTTCAAACGCCTTTGCCGACCATCTAAAAACAATTGAACTTCTAGAACTTCACACAAAACAGCAGCATTTTGATTTTGTTTTCAACTCGATTCCCTCCGTTATAATCGACAAGGCCGTGCTCGACAGGCTTAATGTCGATTGTGAAATAATCGACATAAGTTCAAATCCCGGCGGCGTTGACTTCGACTATGCAAAAAAACGCGGCATAAAAGCCGAGCTACATCTTGCGTTGCCCTCTAAAGTTGCTCCCGAAACCGCCGCGGAATATATCAAAAAAACGCTGTTTGAAACACTTAAAGAAAGGGGGATTTACCATGGATAAAACTAAGATAGGGTTTGCGTTAACCGGTTCGTTTTGTACATTTGAAGCGGCAAAGAACTCTATAATGCTACTTATAGAAAACGGGTTTGATGTCGTTCCGATTATGTCATACAACGCAAGCGGTTTAGACACAAGGTTTGGTAGCGCGCAACAGTGGATACAAACGCTTGAAACGATAACAGGAAACTGTGTTATAAAAACGTTGCAAGATGCCGAGCCGATAGGTCCGAAAAAACTTGTTGACGCAATTATAATAGCGCCGTGCACGGGCAACACGCTTGCGAAACTTGCGCTTGGAATAACCGACACGCCGGTTGTTATGGCGGCAAAATCTTTGCTACGCAACTCGCTTCCGCTTATTATAGCGGTTTCGACCAACGACGGTCTTTCAAACAGCGGAAAAAATATAGGAATGCTTATGAACTATCGAGATGTTTTTTTTGTTCCGTTTAAACAGGATGACCCAAACACAAAGCCTCGGTCGCTTGTTGCAGATTTTACAAAAATACCTCAAACATTAAATCTTGCGTTAAGCGGTCGCCAAATTCAACCGATTATTGTTTTTTAATCATATGTTAAATGCAAAAAGCCGACCTCCCGTTTGTTAGATTGTTCGTCTAACGTTTGGAGGCCGGCTCAAAACAACATTAATTTTTTTTGTTTTTGGCTTAACTAAAATTAATCGTCGTCGCTATCATCGTTGCTATCGTCGTCTGTATCAACATCGTCAACATCATCTGTGTCGTCAACATCGTCCGTGTCGTCGATCTCTACATCATCGACATCGTTATCAACATCATCAACGTCGTCGATATCATCTGTATCATCGACATCATCGATATCATCTAGATCGTCAGCATCATCATCTAGATCGTCAGCATCATCATCTAGATCGTCAGCATCATCATCGAGGTCATCTGTATCATCAAGATCGTCTGCGCTTAAATCAATTGCATTTTCCATCATCAAAGTCAACGCTTTGTCGTTTATAAGAGATTTTCTAAGTTCATCTTCTGTAACAACACCTAGAAGATCTTCAACCGAGGGATAGTTAAGCTGGCTCGCGATAACTTCGATTCCGCTTTCATATTCTTCGTCGGTTATCGTGATGTTTTCTGCAAAACCTATCGCTTCAAGTACAAGGCGTTGTTTAAATATCTCCTCTGTGTCCTCTTCAAGAGCTTCAAGGAAGTCCTCTTCCGACATTCCAGTTAACGAGGAAATGACGTCGGAAAGTTGAAGGTTTGCTTGTTCGGCATATGCTTCGTATTCCGCTATGATACTTTGGTTATAGTTGTATATGGCGTTTTCGGGAAGTTTAAGGAATGTTGCATTTTCGGTTGCTTCTTGTAGAATTTGGTCAACAATAACTCCCGCGCTTTCCGATTGTTTTTGATATAAAATCGAGAACTCTACATATTCAAGAAACTCTTCGATAGTTTCATACTGGAAATTTTCAAAAACAAATTCATCGGTCAATTCTGGTGTAACTCTTTGGTTTATCGATTGAACTGTCACATCAAACACAACTGCTTGTCCCGCAAGGTCTTCGTTATTGGGGTATGGATCGGGGAACGTAAGATCAAGGCTTCTTTGTTCGCCTTTTTCGGCGCCAATCAATTGATCTTCAAAACCCTCAATGAAAAGCCCTGAACCTAACGTAAGTTCGGAACCTTGTGCCGTTCCGCCGTCAAACGCAACGCCATCAAGCGTTCCGACATAGTCGATTACGAGGGTGTCGCCAGTTTCGGCAGGTCTTCCCTCTACCTCTTCAAGCGCAGTGCTTGAAGAAAGGATACTTGCTACCGTATCGTCAATTTCTTGTTGGGTAACCTCTGGCATAGGAATGCTATATTCAAGCCCTTTGTACTCGCCAAGTTCGATATATTCGCCAATATTCTCGGCGGTTATAACCTCATCTACGCTTGGAACACCGGAGCAACCGGTGACGGCAAACGCTAAAGCCACAACGATGGCTATAGTTAAAAATTTAAAATTTTTCATCTTTTCCTCTTTCTTATCTTGCTAGATAAATTTAATTTATATGTAAGATACAATCTATGTTAATACAAGAGTAGAACATGCTGTAAATTAAATATACTTTTCAGATTATAACACTATTTCCTTTTAAACACAATTGTATTAACAATAAATTTATAGCCGTAAATTACGATTTTTTTGTTAATTTTCTTTATTATACTTGATGTGCATCACTAAAATGTTATACTTACAATATGAACCAAAAACATTTTTAATTATAAAGGATAAACGATATGATAACGCTTGACATGATATATGACGCGCAAAACATTTTGAAAGATATCGCGGACAAAACCCCAATGATTTCCGCCAACCGTCTTTGTGAATGCAAAAACTTTTTTATTAAACTTGAAAATCTCCAACAAACCGGTTCTTTCAAGGTACGCGGAGCGTACAACAAAATTTCAAGGTTAACGGAAGCTGAGCGAAAAAACGGCGTTGTTGCTTGTTCCGCCGGAAACCATGCCCAAGGCGTTGCGCTTGCCGCAAAACGCCTTGGAATTTCTGCCGATATCTGTATGCCCGAAACCGCTCCGCTTTCTAAAATCGAGAACACAAAATCTTACGGAGCAAACGTTATTTTAAGTGGCAACTGCTACGACGATGCATACGCTAAAGCCCTTGAAATTTGCAAACAAAAAGGCTCAACGTTTATACACCCGTTTGACGACCCGTATGTGATAGCCGGACAAGGAACTATAGCCCTTGAAATTTTGGAGAAATGCCCAACGGTTGACGTCGTGTTAATTCCGATAGGCGGCGGCGGACTCGCGTCCGGAATTGCGTTTGCGATTAAAAGCATTCGCCCGTCCTGTCTCGTTTATGGGGTCGAACCAAAGGGCGCGGCTTCTATGGAAATGTCGCTTAAAAGCGGAAAGATACAAACTCTTGAACAAGTTTCCACAATCTCGGACGGTGTCGCGGTTAAAACCCCAGGGAAACTTACGTTCGAAATGTGTAAAAAATACCTTGACGGAATTATTACGATAACCGAAGCGGAAACAGCGTCCGCGATACTTGCGCTTATCGAAAAACACAAACTTGTCTCAGAGGGTTCGGGGGCGATTTCGGTCGCGGCGGCTATCTACCAAAAACTTGACTTTAAAGGGAAAAACGTTGTCGCGGTTAACTCGGGTGGCAACGTCGACGTTAATATCCTTGAAAAGATTATATCAAACGGCCTTGCAAAAACAGGTCGAAGTACCAAGATTACAACCGTCATTGCGGATAAACCAAACAACCTTCGTGCTTTGCTTGACATTTTCTCCTCGACCGGCGCAAACATCGTTTCGATTAACCACGACAGGGCAAACACCAGTTCCGAGGTTGGCCTTTGCGTCGTCGATATCTCGGCAGAAACACGTAACGCGCAACATATCGAACTGTTAAAAACAACGCTTATCCAAAAAGGATACAAGCTTTTGTAGTAATTTGTAAACATTAAGAATTTATTACAAAAATTTTCCTTTTGGAATGTCGGCGAAATAGCCAACGAAACCCCTTTCCTTAATATTCCAAACTGTATAAATTTAATAAAATTGCCTTTTTGTTGAAAAAAACAACGAAAACGGCAATTTATTTTGTAAATAATTAGAAATTATCTATGTTTAGTGTTAAAATGCACAGATATTTTACAATTGGGTTGTTAAAATGTGTTGCAATTTGTTCTATTTTTGTGTAATATGTATACATCGGTCGAATTAATTTCATCATTTTGCATTTTGTTTATTATGACGAAATTTTAAACGGATAATCAACAGCCTTTAAATTTAAACTGGAGGGTTTAATAAATGGTTAACAGACAATATCAAAGTATGGCTTTACAAATGAAAGAAGCTTCTTCCCGCAACATTGGAGTTTTGGACGAAAACGGAACGGTTATAGCTTCGAGCGAACTTTCGTTTATTGGGGAAACGATAAGCGATTGTGCCGAATCGACACGCATGTCGGGAGGGGTGTTCAAAAACAACGGGTACACCTATCTTCTTGCAGGACAAAACGGCGAAAACGACGGAATTATCTTTGTCGAAGGGGTCGACGATGCGGCAGAAAGATTTGCCGCTATGGTTCGCGTCACTTTTGAAAGTGTAAAGCAGTTTTATGACGACAAGTTTGACAAAGGAAACTTTGTCAAAAACGTTGTGCTTGACAACATACTTCAAGGAGACATTTATATAAAAGCCCGTGACTTACATTTCACAATCGAGGCTACCCGTGTCGTCATGCTTGTGCGGACAGGTCCTTCCAAAAACATCTCGGCATATGAAGTTATCTCGGGGCTTTTCACCGACAAACAAAAAGATTTTGTCTTTAACATAAGCGAGTCGGACACCGTTATCGTTAAAGAGCTTCCCGAAGACATTGAACTCGGCGACATCGAAAAGCTTGCTAACTCGATAGTTGACATTCTCGAAAACGAACATTACGTAAAGGCGGTTGTCGGAATAGGAAGCACAGTTGTCGGGATTAAAGAACTTGCTAACTCTTTTAAAGACGCTCAAGTTGCGCTTGAAGTCGGCAAAGTTTTCGACACTGAACGTCCAATCCTTTCGTATGACAACCTAGGCATTGCGCGCCTTATCTACCAACTTCCTACTACGCTTTGCGAGATGTTCTTACGCGAGATCTTTAAAAAAGGTTCTATAGACACGCTTGATCAAGAAACGTTGTTTACAATTCAAAGATTTTTTGAAAACAACCTTAACGTTTCGGAAACATCGAGAGGGCTTTTTGTCCATAGAAACACGCTTGTTTACAGAATTGAAAAGATAAAGAAACTAACCGGTCTTGACCTTCGCGAATTCGATCACGCAATCGTCTTTAAAGTTGCGCTTATGGTTAAGAAATATCTTGACAGCAACCCGGCTAAGTATTAATAGCTGTACACTATCCCTTTAATATAGTATTTATTTAGTACCCATTGTTTCCCGTTTCATTTGAGGAGAGTTATTTTAATTTATGATAGAACTTAAAAACGTTACAAAAGTATATCCAAACGGAACCGTCGCGCTTGAAGATGTTGACCTTTTTATTCGTAAAGGTGAATTTGTTTTCATACTCGGGCATTCGGGAGCTGGCAAAAGCACGTTGCTTAAACTGTTGCTCCACGAAGAAACCCCGACGAGCGGTTCGATAGTTGTTGGCGAGTACAATCTTCGCAAGATAAGAAAACGCGAGATTCCGTATCTTAGGCGTCAAATCGGAATGGTGTTCCAAGATTTCCGCCTTATCCCGACGCTTACGGCGTATGAAAATATAGCTTTTGCTATGCGTGTTACCAACGTTTCATCAAGGCAGATAAGAAAAAGGGTTCCGTATATACTTAACCTCGTAGGTCTAGCCCACAAAGCAAAGGTTCGCCCCGAAGAGCTTTCGGGCGGCGAGCAACAACGTGTTGCGCTAGCACGCGCGCTTGTCCACAACCCTCCAATAATAATTGCGGACGAGCCGACAGGAAACATCGACCCGGAACTCAGCCTCGAAATTATGCGACTTCTTTCCGAGATAAACCGTCTTGGCACAACGATTATAGTTGTAACGCATGAACAGGATATGGTGCGCCAGTTTGATTGTAGGACGATTAAACTCGAGGGCGGACATGTCGTGTTTGACACAGGAAGAGTAGGTGTTCGATGAAAGGGAGCAGTTTCGGATATCTTGTAGGACAAGGTATTAAAAATACATGGTTAAACCGTCTTATGTCGCTAGCTTCGATAGGCATACTTATCGCCTGTTTCATAATAATAGGCGGCGCGGCAATAATAACGCTTAACGTTCGAGATTTTCTCGTGTCGGTCCAAAGCCAAAACGAGATAGTTGTCTATCTTCAAGACGGCATGAGCGATAACGATGTTGAAGCGGTTAAACAAGAACTTTCCGTCATAGACGGGGTTTATGATATAGTTTTTGTGTCAAAAGAGATGGCGCTTGAGGAACAGCGCGAATTCATGGGCGAGCAAGGCGACCTTTTGATAGGCCTTGAGGACGACAACCCACTTCCGGCGTCGTTTCGGGTTAAGCTTTCCAACCTAAACGAGATTGACACCGTTCAATCAATTATGGAATCGCTTGAATTTGTCGACACAATCTCCGCCCCCGTCGACCTTGCAAAAACGCTGACCGGTATCCAAACTACGGTTGTAGCCCTTGGCGGCGTTATCATAATTATTCTTCTCGTAACTTCGCTTATCGTTATATCAAACACAATTCGTTTGACCGTTTTCGCCCGTCGCAAAGAGATTAACATAATGAAATATGTCGGCGCAACAAACTCGTTTATTCGTTTTCCGTTTATAATTGAAGGCATGGTCATCGGCCTTATCGCCTCGTTCATCTCGTTTGGAATATTGTTTGTTATGTATGAAAACATTGTGACGTTAATACGCGATTCGGGCGTTGCTTGGATACAAGCTATGGCGGCGGACATGGTTCCGTTCTCGTCGGTTTGGTATTTCTTCCTTGGCGGCTTTATCGTCGCGGGTGTATTGATAGGCACAGTTGGAAGTTCTTCTTCAATCAACAAATACCTCGAAGTTTAAAAAATGAAGTTTTCACTTACGAAACTTTCGCTTTGAATTTAAATTTTCCCTTCTCATGCTAAAGGAGACTTTTTATAAATGTTTAAAAAATCGATTTCGCTTTTTTTGGCGCTCGCTTTAATATGTTCGGGTTTGTTGCTTTTAATCCCTAAAACTTCGGCTATCGAAGTTACCGTTCTTCCGACAAAAGAAGAGCAACAAGCAATCATCGACCAAGCCAACAAAGACCTTGAGTCGGCTATCGAAGAAAGAAAAAATCTTCAAGAACAGCTCGACAGCTTAAACTCTCAACTCGACGGCATCGAAGACAACATAGTTTGGCTTGAAACTCAATCTGCATCGTACACCGAAAGAAAAACGATTGTCGAAGAACAGATAGCTTTGCTTGTCGATTCGATAGACCTCCAAGGCCAAACGTTAGCGATTAAACAGGAAGAACTAGATCAAAAACAACGTGAATACGAAGAAAGTTATGAACTTTTCAAAGAACGACTTCGCGCCATGTACATGACAAACAACGCGACAGATCTTTCGATAGTTCTCGGAGCGGACAGTTTTTCCAAGATGTTAACCGCTTCAACTACCGTTAACGCGATATCAGAGCACGACCAAAATCTTATAAACAAGATATTGACCGAAAAAGAGATTATCGAAAAAGCTAAAGTTGAAATCGAACAAAACCTCGCGTTGCTCGAGGCAGACCAAGTCGAACTTGAAAGCAAAAAAGACGAACTCGCAACACTTCTCGCGGAAGCTAACGCCCAACTTACGATAGAAAACGCAGACCTTCAAGCGACCGAAGCGGCGTACGCCGACGCTATCGCGCAAAGGGAAGCGGCCGACGCAGAGATTGACCGTTTAATGGAAGTTGTAAGCACTATTCCATATGTTGGCGGATACTTCACATGGCCCGTTCCTGGGTATTCGACAATAACCTCCGGCTTTGGCCCCCGTACGTTGTACGGTGCGTATAACTACCACAATGGTATAGATATTGCCGGCTCTGGCGTATATGGGAAACCGGTTGTTTCAAGTAACGACGGCAAGGTTATAACCGCTATCTACGGATGGTATGGATACGGACATTACGTCATAGTAGACCACGGAGATCCATACAAAACTCTCTACGGACATTTAAGTTCGATATCTGTTTCAAACGGCGAATGGCTGGCTCAAGGTCAACAAGTCGGGCTTGTCGGCTCGACAGGAAACTCGACAGGACCACATCTCCACTTTGAGATAAGGGAAAACAACAGCGCGATTAACCCGGTTAACCTTCTTAAAAACAGATAAAATTATTATTTAATTAAAATTAATAGTGTTAGAATGGCTTAACTTTCTTACATTTAACTGAACAAAAAACGGCGGAGTGTCGAGAGTTTCTCGATGTTCCGCCGTTTGAAAATCTCTTTGTAACTCTTAGTATAAGGGGAGACTTATTACACAGCATATTTTAAAGTAAGTTTAAGTTTTAAATATTATGATATGAAAAAACAAGGGAATGGACCGTAAAAAAATGAGACTTTTATTATGTGAAGACGAAAAACAATTAAGCAACGCGCTTGTCAAGATACTTAAACACTATAACTATTCTGTTGATGCGGTATATGACGGCGAAGAAGCGCTTGAATACCTTGAAGTCGAAAGCTATGACGCCGTTATATTAGACATCATGATGCCAAAAGTCGACGGCCTAACCGTTCTTAAGATGGTTCGCGAAAAAGGAAACCTTATACCTATTATAATGTTAACCGCAAAGTCACAAGTAGACGACAAAGTTACGGGGCTTGACCTTGGAGCTAACGATTATCTTGCGAAACCGTTTGAAACAAAAGAACTGTTGGCAAGAATACGCGCCATAACAAGGACCGCAACCGACAGCAACAGTTCGGTTTTGTCGGTCGGAAACGTGAGTTTAAACCGAAAGACGTTTGAACTTTACACCGGCAAAAACTCCTTCAAGCTTGCGAGCAAAGAATTTCAGATGATCGAGATGCTTATGATTAACAAAGGCCACGTAATCCCAACCGAGAGGTTTATGGAAAAGATATGGGGATACGACAGCGATGCAGAGATAAATGTCGTTTGGGTTTATATATCCTATCTTAGAAAAAAACTCGCTTTGTTGGAGGCGAATATAAAGATAAAGGCGACTAGAAACACAGGGTATTCGTTGGAACTTGAAGTTTAAGTTTTAGGGTTTAGAAAGGAACAAGGCAACAAATATGCTTAAAAAACTACAACGTAAATTTGTTATGCTTACTACTTCGATAAGCTTTGTTGTTTTGGTGTTGATAGGCGTAGCAATTAACTTTACAAATTTCGTCGGCATGGCGGTTGAGTCAGAGGAACTTTTAGACTATCTTATCGAAAACGATTTTAAGATAAGCGAAGACTTTAAACCGGTTGACAGATTTTCTCGCGAAATGGCTTTTACGACGCGTTATTTTGTTGTAATAACAAGCGAACAAAGCAACACAATATACGTTGACACAACCAAGATAAGCGCCGTTTCGTCTGAACAGGCGGTAGAATACGCCGACATAGTTAACCAAAGCGGATCAAAAACCGGAATTATTGAAAACTACCGATATATCAAACTGGGGCTAAACGAAGGGTTTGTATATATCTTTCTCGACATAGAACAGCTTTTAACGTTACACAGAGATTTTATAAAATATTCTTGTATTATCATCTTTATAGCGACTATTCTAATCTATGTTCTCTCGTCGTTACTTTCAAAAAAAGCAGTAGCTCCAATCGTCGAAAGTTACGAGAGACAAAAAAGTTTCATAACCAACGTTAGCCACGAGTTCAAAACACCGCTTGCTATAATCAAAGCGGACAACGACGTAATCGAAATCGACAGTGGCGAAAGCGAATGGACACAAAGCATTAAATCTCAAATTGAGCGATTAAACCTTCTTGTCGAAGACCTCATCTCGCTTACGAAACTAGACGAACAAAACAAAGACGCCCTTAAAGTTGACTTTTCGTTGTCCGACGCGTTAAACGAAACTATATCAGAATTTTCTTCGTCGTTTAAAAACAAAGATCTTAACGTTATAACAACGATAGAAAACAACTTAACGTTTACAGGCCAAGAAGATTATGTTAGAAAACTCTTTGAAGTTTTAGCGGAAAACGCCGTTAAATATTCCCCAAGTCAAAGCGATATAAAGATTGGGCTTGCGTTAAAGGGCAACCGCAAAATTTTCACGATAGAAAACGCGTGCGAAAACTTAACAATCGGCAAACACAACCACTGGTTCGACCGTTTTCAACGAGAGGACAAGTCTCGTAACAGCAACACCAAAGGTTTTGGCATAGGTCTTTCGATAGCCAAAGCAGTTTGCGAGATGCACGGAAGTTCGATTTCGGCGGAAAGTAAAACGGGAAAAGAAATTATAATTACCGTGATTTTTTAAAGTATGTTTAAGTTTTGCATGATAAACTATAAACATCAAACAAGAGGTGGTCGAAAAAATGCGACAGCAATTGTCGATTAGCGAAGATTTCTACGAACATTATTTAAGCGAACTTTCATATGCAAAAAATATAGTCGAGCAGGTCTTTACGGAAGAGTTTAAGGAAAAAGCCGAGCATTTTAAAGTTAGAATTAAATCAAAAGACAGCACAACCGAAAAGCTTAAACGACTTAAACTTGACGTTTCCCCCGAAAGTGCGATGACAAACCTTACCGACATCGTTGGTGTCCGCATAGTCTGCCGATTTTTAAGCGACGTCTATGAACTCGCAAGCTTAATTGAATCCGACAAAAATTTCACACACATTAAAAGCAAAGATTATATAAGAACCCCAAAAGAAAACGGATATCGAAGTTATCATATAATCTTGATGCTTGAAACGGAAAACTCCGAAATTCCAATAGAGATTCAACTTAGAACGATTTCTCAAGACAGTTGGGCAAGTCTTGAACACAAGATGAAATATAAAAAAGAAGTTAAAAACCAACGTCTCATAAAGTTCGAGCTACGGCGTCTGTCAGACGAAATGGCGTCAAGCGATATATCAATGCAGACCCTAAAAGATATCATTGAAGACGAATAACTTTCGTTGTTGCTTCGTTCAACAAACTTAGTTTGTAACAAACTGCGTTTGTTTTTATATAGATGCCGTTCGCGGCAATACAAACGTCTCTCCCCCTTTTGTAATATTTGTTCATATTGTCACCTAGCGCAAAGCGGTTTGCGCTATGCACCTTGTACCTCTAATACGAAAAACAAGCATCCTTTTCATATCAATTTTATTCAAGGTGCAAAAAAAAACACTCGATCACCACGAGTGTTTTTTTCTGTTTTATTATAATTAAACATTATTAATCAAATCGTTATTTCAATCGTATCAAATATTTCAACCATGCCGCCCATTGTCGCTTTGACACAAGAGTTTTGAACTATTTCGACAACAACTTCGATAGTTCCCCCCGGTTGGGCAACCTCGATTGTATAAACGCCGTCGGGATTTTTTTGCGCAAGAAAAATTGCCGCCGCAACGCTTCCCGAGCCACAACTGCCCTCGTCAACCGTTGTGTTTGTTTCTTTAACATAAACAACGGGATTCATAAACAGCTTTTGACTGTCAAGAAACATGACTCCCATGGCATCAAACTGATATTTTGCGGACAGTGCCTCTTTTATTCTGTTGACTAAACTCCTGTTGATAGAAATATCTTCCGCAACAACATGGATTATCCCTTCAAAAACAATAACGGGAAATTGTTTATCATCAACCGATATATAGTCGATTGAAGTGGCTAGCGGCATAGAGGTTCGACAAAATTTGTTTTCCACATCATATTCGACAACCAACTCTGCGCTCATCCCACTTACAGCGACCGAAAGCGAACCCTTTCCGCAAAGACCGCGTTTTTTTGCAAGATATAGCCCGAAGCTTCTTGTCGCGTTTCCGCAAAACTCTCCGCCCATCATGTCCATTCGCTCTGTTTTTGTTTTGGGACAGGTGTTTATAAAACCAACTTGTTCAATCTTCAAATCATCACGCGACATTATTTTTTCCGAAATCTTAACATAATCCTGTTTGCTTACGTCTTCATTTATCACAAATCCCGTTATGTTTCCCGCCGGGTTTACTATCACTAGATCTAAAACCATTTTAAATATTCCTAACTCAACTTGTTGATGTAACGTTGAAACAAAACATCCTTTAATTTAAATTACTACTTTAAAAATCTTTACACAAAGCAATAAATATAGTGTTATAAATAAACACTATATTTATTGCTTAAATCCCCAAAATGTTTCTTATAACAGACGATTATAAGCCTTATAATCGTTCGCTATTTTTTTAAATTAACAGTTTTTTTAAACCGTTAGAATATGTTTCCTATAATAATTGCAAGATAGTTACCGATAGCAATACCCCAAAGACCAACCAACAAACCGGGAACGGCGAGCGCCGACCAACCTCTGTTTATTGATACTGCTGCTGCGGTTGAGGGTCCACCGATTGAAGCCAACGCAGCATTTACAACCTCTTCCCAGTTCCATTTTGCAAACTTCGCAACAACACAAAGCAAAGCAATGTTGCAAAGACCAACAAAGATAACCGATGTAAAGATAGTAGGGCCTACTTCGACAATTTGTTTTAAATCTGCGCCTGCGCCGATGTATACAAGGAAAATCATTATACCAAAAGTTCCAAATTCCTGTGCTCCACTTAAACGGCTAAAGAATTTCGGGAACAAGAACACCAAAAGTAAAGTTATCGTGCTTATTACCAGATAAATAGAACCGAAAAGTTGTGTCAAAATGTTTGGCAATCCGAGAGTTACAACCCATTTTGAAATAACGCTTGACACCGCACAGATAGCAAAAGCTGTTGCGAACGTCAAAACTATACTTAAAAGCGATATGTTTTTCGGTTTCCAATATTGTTCCGAAATCGAACCAGTGTCGCCCTTTGAATTTTGTTCAAACGCATCTATATACGGGTGGTTGAAATTTTTACGAACCCATTTTGTGTCGCTCAATTGGCTCATAACAACCATAACGGTAGTAGCAAGAAGATTTGCCGCAACCGACATTGCGCCGATGTAGGAAGAATCTGCGTTAAACGCTTCGCCCGCCGCAACAAGGTTTGCCGAACTTCCGATGAAAGCGCCAACCTCCATAGCAACGATACCGTCTATGCCGTCCGTTCCTTTAAAAACAAATCCCATGATTATTGCGCCGATAATAGTTCCTATTGCGGCGATGTGGAAGATAAAAAACAGTTTTCCCGATTCTTTGATGATCTTTTTTGTATCACACGAAAACAACATCATAGCAATCGAAAGCGGAAGAACATATGAACCGATACTTCCGTAAACGGGGGATTGAGAAGCGAACGGCAAAACGTTGATATTAGCTAACAACATTGCGCCAAAAACAGCTATAGTAACGCCGCCTATCTTTCCGCCTATCTTTGTTTTTTGCTCGCCTACTATCGCAAGAGCGGCAATAATGATGACCGCCATCCACACGAGCCATGAATTTTCCGGATTGATTAAAGTTCCCATTTTAAAATTCCCTCTTTACATTAAAATATTTTTTTATTGTTTTTTATAAGATTTATACTACTTAATTGATTACACACGCGAAACCGTGTTGCCGTTTATAATATACTCAATTCCCTGTGGTGGCGCGGCGCAAACATCTTGGCCAAACTTTGACATATTGCGAAGTTTTGAAACATCCAAAATCAACATTCTTGCAAGCAACCCCTCTTGAATTCGTCCATAGTCTGAAAGCCTCAAACGGTTTGCCGGAAGCAGAGTAAGTTTTTTAATCCCTTCGCTAAACGACATTAGTTTTTTGTTTAACACAAATTCTTCAAGAAATTTAACTGCCGAACCGCTCGATCTTGGGTGGCCTTGATAGTGTCCTTGTTCGTCCATGTTAAGAACTGCGTCACTTCCAATCATCGCAAAGTCTAAACAAAACGCCTTTTCAACATCCTCGATAGGAATTGCGTTGTGGCAAGCGACCGAAACATCTTGTGCGCCGTTTCTAAGCTGCTCAAAGAGTTTCTTGTTACAAAACTGTTTCACCAGCGGCCCTGTAAGGATTTCAAGATCGTTTTCTGTGAAGTTAAAGTTAGCAAAGCCATCATCAAACACGGCAGATTTAACTGTTGTCGCCCATACGTTATATGGATAGACGTCGGCTGTTATGTCAAGGCCCGACTCTTTTATAAGCTTTTCCACTTTGTCGATGTTGCCGTTTCCGTATACATTTGCGCTTATATGCGAAATATGTATTGGACAACCTGTTTTTTTCGAAGCGTAAATCACCTCTTCGACCGTTTCAATAGCTTTTTCGGGATAGTCGTATCGCATGTGAACCGCCATGAATTTGCCCTTATCTCCCGCTATCTTGCAAAGTTCCACAAATTCTTTTGTCGATGTTCCTGGAGCATATTGAAGCCCTGCCGAAATACCTATTGCTCCGTCGTCTATTGCGGTTTCCGCAAGTTTTGCCATTTTGTTTATCTGATTGTCGTCTGCTTTTTTATAGTTTGAAATCCCAAAAGCTCCCCGCAAAGCCACATTGCCAACCAAGCTTAAACAAGTAATCGGCAAGTTTTGCTGCTCTAGCGCCAAAAGATATTCCCTTATCGGAAGGTTGCTCATACCACAGTTTCCTGTTACTATAAGAGCATTTCCGCCTTTTGCCGCTGCTATCGCTGTGTGTTTTGGGAAGATAAACTCGCTTGTTTGTTCTATTAGTACATCTTCATGCGTGTGTATATCTATAAACGCAGGGGTTACAACGAGATTTTCTGCGTCTATATACCGCTTAGCATCAATCGCATTTTCCGTTAAACAACTTATTATTCCATCTTTGATTCCAATATTTAATATCTTGTCCGTGCAACTTTCGGGGTCAACAACCCTTGCGCCAATAATCGCAAGATCTATCATTTATGTGGCCCCCTTTTAAGTTAAACATTTAATCATAAATTTACTAATCACCCACGGTTGTTTTATCGCATTCAAGCGTTAGCGAGTTAGCACACTAAAGTATTTGTTAATACTATATTAATATATCAAAGCTTAGTTGTCAATGGTTTATTGAAAAAAAGCTTGAAAAGTCAAAAGACAAGTGAAAGGTCTCTAATTAGCCAAAGCTATTGTTTACCGATTATATCCCATTTTTCGAAACCAAAATCAAATTGATGGTTAAATACAAATATGATAAAATATTTTTATTTAAGCTATTGACATTAACGCTCCGTAATAGTGTATCTTAATGTATAGAGGTGATAAAAATGCATTATAAAACAAGCGAAATAGCAAAAATCTCTGGCGTATCAGCAAGAACGTTAAGATACTATGATGAGATTAATCTATTAAAAGCTAACAAAATCGATGTTAATGGCTATCGTGTTTACACCGATAATGAAGTTGATAAACTGCAGATGATACTTTTTTATCGTGAAATGGGTATGCCGCTTGAAGAAATAAGGACGCTTATATCTTCAAACGATTTTGACCAAGACGAAGCATTAAATAATCATTTAGCAACATTAGTTGCCAAAAAAGTTTCGCTTGAAAAGATGATTTTAAATGTTACCCAAACTATAAACGCTAGGAAGGAAGGCACTAAAATGTCGAACAACGAAAAATTTAACGGCTTGGAGTTTATTGCCGAAAATGAATCGAAATATGGTGACGAGTTGAGGGAAAAGTATGGTGATGAGGTTATAAACAAATCTTTTGAAAAGCTTAAAAAAGCAAGCTATCAAGATATACAAAATGCAACCGAAACATTAAATAATAGCTTGTTAACAGCTTTCAAGACTAATGATCCATCATCTACAGAAGCGCAAAACGCTTGCGAAAATTATCAAAAACTGCTACTCATGACTTGGCCAGACGGATTGTATTCTAAAGAGAGTCAACTTGCTTTAGTAAAAAGTTTTATGCAAGATGACAGATTTATAAGCTATTATGAAAATTTAGAAAAAGGTTTGATGGAGTTTTTCTATAAAGCAACAAAAATTTATTGTAATCTATAACGCATAGTATTATAAAGGGGTTTAAAGCTTGCCTCGTCCAAAAAAACGAAGGTTGACGCTGCATTTATTTTACGTTTTTTTGCAAACAATTTATATTTCAGCACAATTTCGTTTTTTGGAGCGAAACATCATTTATTAATTTATACCATCTTATATATAGTGATAATTAATCTTGTGTTTAATTCGATATCCAAAAGCATTTAAATCATTGACAAAATATTTTAAATGTAGTATATTATTGAGGTATCGATTTAAACGCATTTGCCGCTGTGGTGGAATCGGCAGACACAAGGGACTTAAAATCCCTCGCCCTTAAAAGCGTACCGGTTCAAGTCCGGTCAGCGGCACCAGACAAAAATAATCCGAACCAAGCCCGACAGGTAGTTTCTGTTGGTGATGGGTTCGGATTGTTGCTTTGTTTGGAGGAAAAGTATTTTTCTAGTGGTAGAGAAGTAAAGGATAGCTCAAAGCCGAGAGCGGTTAGAAATAAGAGGATTATCTCGGAGCATAGGAAAGAAAAATAGC